>NZ_DASUIQ010000026.1:0-6495 GCF_036279695.1 Sulfuricurvum sp. | reverse complement strand
TGGTATCCGACTAGATTAAATCCCCCCGCCACATCGCTATCACTGTGCCAAAGGGCGTACGGATCGGGGGTTAGAGACAACGACCACCCCAGCAATACGGTATCGAATTTGCGCGGAGATACCACCGTGTTTAAAAATGCCTGCCACTCCATGACCCGCAGTGTCACTTTGACCCCGACATCCAGAAGTTGCCGCTGTAGAATCTCTGCCGCATAGGGGCGGATCGCATTGGAGTTGGAGGTAGCGATCTCAAACTCCAGCGGATGCTCTTTGGTATACCCCGCCGCCCTCAACAGTGCTTTTGCCCGAGCCAAATCTCGTTTGGGGGCTTTCACTGCATCGTTAAATCCTCTGCTTCCCGGTAAAAAGGGACCGGTGCACACCTTAGCGTGTTTCAAAAACAACACATCAATCAGCGCATTTCTATCTATCGCTAACGACAACGCTTCACGGACACGCGGATCTTGAAATTTTTTCAAACGGTGATTAAATCCCAGATAGGTGTAACTATGCGAGGGGAGCTCCAGCGTAGCAAACCGTTTATGAAACGATGCATCCAACTGACGTTCAACCTGCATCGGATCGAGTCCGTCCACATCTATTTGTCCCGATTTGAGCATCAAGAAGCGCGTCATCGGATCGCTGATGACATGAAAAACAATTCGCTCAATCTTCGCTTTGTGCTCAAAATAGTTGGGATTAGCTTCCAACACAATCTGTTTGGAAAACTCTAATTTCTTGAGGATATAAGGACCCGTTCCGATGGGGTGAGTATTAAATTTAGACCCCATAATATCTTTTTCATTTTTCAGCACATGCTCGGGGACAATCCCCATCATCCATACTTCCAACGCTTTAAAATAGGGTTTTTCATACGCTACGCGCAAGGTGTACTCATCAATGACGGTGACACTCTTGATAACCCGAAAATCGGATGCGTAAGGGGTAATCGTAGTCGGTGCTTTGATCAAATTATAGGTAAATAGAACATCACGTGCGCTAAACGCCTTTCCATCATGCCATTTCACCCCATGTCGGAGTTTAAACTCGATGAGTGTGGGGGTCACAAAACGGTACGATTCGGCCAAATCGCCGATGATTTTTTGACCGCTCTCATCGTATTTCACCAGTGAATTAAACAAAAACCCCGAAATGGAGGAGCTCGCCGAATCGGTGGCGATCAAGGGGTTTAGACGTGCGGGATTCGAGGAAGCGCTCAGATGAAGAGTTGAAGCGATCAGCCAAACGCTTTGCAAAAAGAGTAGTAAAAATTTCAATCTCTGCCCATTTTTTTGGTACGATTATACCATTTTGAGACGTTTAGCCCTCTTCTGCCACCGCTCAATCGTATAGACAATCAAAGAGATGATAAACCATGCCATCACCATCGTAATAAACGTATGGCTGAGGAAATGATCCCCGATAAGCATTTTATAGGTTCCCATACTCCACCCGATAACCATTGCCGTAGCTCCTGCGAGTATTTTGGCTTTACGGGTACGAAACAGGTAGATGAGTGATAACAAAGCAAATCCGCCGCTCGCGTGACCTGCGGGCCAGCATTTGATTTTTCCTTCTTGACAAAACGTACTCGGATATTTTTCCCACACACAGGTATGGGGATAATTTCCGCCGTAGATTTCCAAGTTTTTAGGACAAGGCAGGTTGGTAGTCGCTTTAAAACTCCCCACAACCACCGGAACAAAAATTGCGGACAAAACAACAATCACCAGTCCACGACGATACTGTGTCAAAAACGGTTTTTTCCACCAAATTATCAAACCGATCAAAATAAGCACATTGAAGACAATGATAAGCCGTTTGATCCCGTCATAGAAAATAAACTTCAATACCGGTTCATCGTAATCGATCAGCCATTGATGGGTTATCGGGTTATAAAAATGGTTTTGAACCCAAATATCGGTACTGCTTAAGCCAAAAAAGATGACACTAAGGATGAGCGCTACCGCACTCAGCCATAACTGCTTAGCGACCGACATGCAGCAGATCGAGTTCTGGTTGATAAATAGTCGTATTAACCTCTAAATATCCCAAAAGGGTGTGAAAGAGTGAATCTTGTGTTTGAGGTTCTTTCGCAAAAGTGGCGATTTTAGCTTTATCGATGTTAAACTGTTTACCGAACCACATCACGGCAGGAACGTGCTTTTGTGCTTCAGGGGCGATGTTATACGGAAATCCGTGAAGGTATAATCCGTTTTCTCCCAACGACTCTCCGTGATCGCTGAGATAAAACATCCCTGTCGCAAATTTCTCATCATTTCCTTTGAGGAAATCAATCACCTTCGTTAAAAAGGTATCAGTGTAGAGGATGGTATTGTCATACGCATTGGTAATCTCCTCTTTGGAACACTGCTCGAGCTGATTGGTTTTACACACCGGCGTGTACTTCTCGAACGCTTTGCTATAGCGTTTATAATACGCCGGACCGTGATTCCCCATCTGATGCAAGACAATCAGAATGTCCCCTTTCGGATGAGCTTCGATGTACTCTTTCAAGCCGACTAGCATCCCCTCGTCTCGGCACTCTTCATCACAAATCGTATTGTTTTTCGGAGTTTGATAATCTTCATAGGTTACACGATCTGCGACCCCTTTGGAATTAGAGTTATTATCTCTCCAAAGAATATTAACACCGGCACGCTTGAGGACATCCAAAACATTTTCGGTATGTTTGGCTTTCTCTTTATCGTATCCCTCGCGTCCGAACGAAGAGAACATACACGGTACCGATACCGCCGTCTCCGTTCCGCAGGAGGTGAACTGGGTAAAGTTAATAATATCCTCTTTACGCAAGAGTGGCGTCGTATCCCGCTCATAATTGTTCAAACCGAAATGATCCCATCGCACCGCTTCACCGACGACCAGAACAATCAGTTTACGAGGCTGATCGCTACCGGTGATTTTTGCATCTTCTCCGATAGGAGCCAAACCGCTGTAGGGGTGAGAAAACGTCTCTTGGACATAATGACCGATAGAGTAGAGATAATACGCCGGATTCGCATAATAGCGCAGCGGCTTATGTTCTCGGAAAAAGGAGGTGTAATATTTGCTGAATGCAAAAATGACGACAAGTGCAACCACTAATGCAGTCAAGATGACTTTTGCTTTATCGATCAACGTCTCTTTGAGACTCATCGGGATAATTTTGATGCGATACACGATAAATGAGGGGATAACACCCAATACGATGGTATAAAGTAGCTGTTTCAAACTCAACAAATCCGTAGACTCTTTGACATTGGTCTCAAGCAAATTTTGAATCATGTGCGAATCGATCACGACATCATACGCATCCATAAAATAGGCCGTTGCTGATGTGACAAGCAATAGAGTTATCAATGCTGGCTTAATAGTATGTCGTGAGCTCAGAAGAGTTAGGACAATCAATGTTACACTAAAGAGGACAATCCCCAAAGAGAAAACAAACAAGATATTCCCGCCGACGAGAGGGTACACTTCGCTAACATGTTTAAAAAATGCTCCGTTCGTAAAAAGAACTAACCATAGTGCAACAGCGATCACTACGGTACGGGCTGTCATAGGCTTTGATAAGGAAAATAACACTCGGACTCCGCTTATTTTAATTACGATATTATAGTATCTTATCCCCTAATGCTACGTAAACGCACTTATTATCCGTTATTACCCTATAATTTCACATCATTTTACGAGGAATCATTATCGATGCTACGCGAACTTTTTAAAATCTATCTCCTCTTTATCGCTCTGTTTTTTATCGGACGGTTGGGGCTTTACGGACTCTATTTCGACCGATTGGGGGACATCAGCTTTGCAGAGTCCCTTTTATCATTTATGTACGGTTTAAAACTCGACACGATGACGACTTCGATCATTTTAGTCATTCCCGCACTCTTTATGGCAATTACTCCCCAAATAGGGGCAAAAGTTGTAGGGCGTTTACTCAGTGGCTATGTCCTCTTTTTTCTTTTAATATCTCTCTACGTCGAAAATGCCACCTTCCCGTTTGTCGCCCAATACGACGTTCGTCCCAACTATCTCTTTATCGAGTACCTCAAATACCCCCAAGAGGTCACCTCCATGATTCTCAAAGAGTATCCGATGCAGCTTGCCGTTGCACTGGGGATGCTTGTCCTTATGGGATGGAGCTATCTGCGTTTCTCTCCCCTTCGTCTGGTTGAAGCGATCCGAACACCGCTGTGGAAACGTCTCCTTTTGTTTCCGATTGTCGTTGCCGTTCTTTTTATCGGTATCCGCTCCTCGTTCGGTCATCGTCCGGCTAATATCTCCGATGCCCTCTACAGCACCAACCGCATGGCAAATGAGATCGCCAAAAACTCTCTCTACAGTATCGGATATGCCTATAAAAGCTATACCAAAGAGGGAAACCTTATCAAGCCTTACGGAAAAATGGAACTCTCCGAAGCCTATGCACGTGTAGGTAAAAAGCTCGCCTTAAATCCGAATCAAGAGTTCCCGTTCAATCGACTCGAACCGACCCGTTTCAAAACCCAAAAGCCTAAAAATCTCGTTATCTTTATCCAAGAATCGATGGGGAGTCAATTTGTCGGCTTCAGCGGCGGGGACACGGCGATCACCCCCAATATGGAAAAACTCTCTCACGAGGGGGTCGCTTTTACCAATCTATTTAGCAACGGAACCCGCAGTATTCAAGGGCTGGCTGGGATGAGTTCAGGCTACCTCCCGCTACCGGGAGAAGGGGTAGTAAAGCGGAATAAATCCCAAAGCGATTTTTTCACGGTTGCCGCGCTGCTTAAACCTCTGGGATATAAATCAAGTTTCATTTACGGCGGTGAAGGTCGGTTTGACAATATGCGTAGCTGGTACATGGGCAACGGGTTTGATGAAGTGATCGAACAAAAAGATTACCGAAATCCGAGTTTTGTCAGTACGTGGGGGGTCAGCGATGAGGATCTGGTACTCAAAGCGAATGAAAAATTTAAATCCCATGCCGAAAAAGGGGAAAAGTTTGTCTCTGTGATGTTCTCCTCTTCCAACCACTCTCCGTTTGAGTTGCCGGAGGGGAAAATCGACTTTATCACCGGAAAACCAAAGCAAAGTGTTGAAAATGCGGTTAAATACGCCGACTTTGCTATCGGAAGACTCTTTGAACTAGCGAAAAAAGAATCTTACTATAAAGACACCGTATTTGTCGTCGTTGCCGATCACAATGTCCGTGTATACGGTGACGATCTGGTTCCGGTCAATATGTTCCATATTCCGGCCCTGATTATCAGCGATGGTGTCAAAGCGCAAAAGTACGGTACCCTCGCTACTCAGCCCGACGTTTTGGCAACGGCTCTGGATATGATCGGTGTCGATCTCACCTACCCTATTTTGGGTCACTCGATCTACAGCGATAAAAAACAAGAGGTAGCTCTTATGATGTTCAACGATAACTTCGCCCTGCGCGATCATGAAAAAGTCGCCATTATTCAGCCCAACAAAGAGGCGTTAACGTTTACCTATGCCAATGAGCATTTGACACCGGCTCCGCACGATAAAGAGCTTGAACGCGACGCGCTGGCATTTGTCACCGTCATGGATGATATGTATAACAAAAAGCTGTTTCGGGTTGCCAAATAATACTTTTCAGAGATTTCTCTGGAGGAGTTATAAAAAATAGTGAAAAAAAATAGAGGAAGAGTGAAGAATAATTCTTCCCAAAGAAGGGAAGAAACAAACGATTAACGTTTTGAGAATTGAGGAGAACGACGTGCTTTGCGTTTACCCGGTTTTTTACGTTCAACAACACGAGCGTCACGAGTCAACATACCGAACGGTTTCAAGATAGCACGGAATGACGGATCGAATGTGCAAAGAGCACGAGAGATACCGTGACGAAGTGCATCAGATTGTCCAGAGAAACCGCCACCCATAGTTGAAGCAGTGATGTCTACTGACGTATCTTGTTTAGTCAAAGAAAGCGGTTGAGTAACACGCAATTTTTTTGCTTCAAGACCACCCAACCATGCGTCGAGTGAAAGACCGTTTACAGTGATTTTACCTGTACCCGGAGCAAGCCATACTTTAGCGATCGAAGATTTTCTTCTTCCGGTTGCATACGTTTTTGCCATTATTTATCCTTACTTAGCGATCTGCGCAGAGTGTGGATGTTCAGCACCTGCATAGACTTTTAGTTTTTTCAACATCGCACGACCCAATTTTGTTTTAGGAAGCATACCGCGAGCTGCAAGTTTGAAAACTTTTTCTGGGTTAGTAGCCAAAAGTTCTGTAAATTTTTCACTTTTTACGTTACCGAAGTAACCTGTGTGACGGTGGTATGTTTTAGTAGCCGCTTTACCGCCACCATTAATGATCGCTTTTTCAGCGTTAATGATAACAACGAAGTCACCACAGTCGATATTTGGGGTAAAATAAGGTTTATCTTTACCGCGAAGACGAGTAGCAACATCAGTCATAATACGACCGAATGTTTTCCCTTCCGCATCGATCAAAACCCATTTACGTTCG
>NZ_DASUIQ010000025.1:0-38180 GCF_036279695.1 Sulfuricurvum sp. | reverse complement strand
TTTGGGAGTTAAATCGCAATCCTAAAAAATTGTGGAA
The DNA here is from genome assembly GCF_036279695.1 of Sulfuricurvum sp. Taxonomy (GTDB): domain Bacteria; phylum Campylobacterota; class Campylobacteria; order Campylobacterales; family Sulfurimonadaceae; genus Sulfuricurvum. Next base: position 38,143 of record NZ_DASUIQ010000025.1, on the reverse strand, counting down.
CAATTTTTGCGCTCTTACCTCTCTTTTAGCTTTCATTACCTACAATAACCACTTCAAACTCAATACTACGGAACCTATTTGCGAATCGATAAATTTTTAAACGCCGTTAATCTGACCAAACGCCGTGCCGTCGCTCAGGATATGATCGGCGAGGGCGTCGTCTACATCAACGATAAAGCGGTAAAGCCCGCTAAAAACGTGGCGGTAGGGGATATTATTACCCTCGTGTATCTCGAAAAACAGATGCGCTACGAAGTGCTCGCTATCCCGAGTATCAAATCGACCCCGAAATCCCAACAACACCTCTACGTCAAGGAGCTATCATGAACGCGACCAAATCCGATTTTGAAGCGCTCTTTGAACATCGACTGAGCGATGAGGAGATGAGGGAGTTTTTGCTCTCTCTTTCTCTTAATAGTGATACATCTTCGGAGATGATTGCAACCGCCGCAGAGGTGATGCGTAGACATTCGATCATCCTCGAAGTCCCCGCTGAACTCAAACCCAAACTGATCGATGTCGTCGGAACAGGGGGAGACAAGAGCGGGAGTTTTAATGTCAGCTCCACCGTTGCCCTCGTCCTCGCTGCATCGGGTGCCTACGTCGCCAAGCACGGCAACCGCTCTATCACCTCCAAATCGGGAAGTGCCGATGTCCTCGAATATCTGGGTGTCAAACTCGATCTTACTTTGGAGCAGAGTTCGACGCTTCTTCAAGAGTGCGGATTTACCTTTTTGTTTGCCCAATACCACCATCCGGCGATGAAGTTTATTATGCCGATCCGCCGTTCGATCCCTGAGAAAACGATTTTCAATATCTTGGGACCTCTCACCAATCCGGTAGGACTCTCTAAAATCCTCCTCGGCGTGTTTGATGAGGTGTTCGTCCCAAAAATGGCAGAAGCGGCGCGTGAGTTGGGGATGCAATCGGCTATCGTGGTGAGTTCCCGCGAAAAGATGGATGAGATCAGTATCAGCGACATCACCTATGCGGGACACCTCAAAAATACTAAGATCGATTATTTTGAGATCGATCCGCAGATGTTGGGGATCAAAAAAGCACCGTTTGAAGCGATCCTCGGCGGGGAAGCGGAACGAAACGCCCAAATCCTCATCGATATTTTGAACAACCGCGCTACCGATGCCCAAAGGGATATGGTGCTGATCAATGCGGCATACGCTCTCGTGGCAGAGGGGATGGCTAGAGATGCGCAAGAGGGGTTAGAGATCGCTCGTGATACCTTGCTCAGCGGCAAAGCAGCCGAAAAACTCAAACAAATCGTATCGGTATCCTCAAAACTATGATGAAGCTTACCCAAAGCGAATTATCAATAGTGTGCGAACGCATCACCCAAGAGCTTCCTCAGGGGGGTGTTGTGATCTTGCAGGGGGATTTGGCGAGCGGTAAAACGACTTTTACCCAAGCGTTTGCCCGCTATCTGGGGATGGAGGATGCGGTTACGTCACCCACGTTTTCGCTTCAACAGGTGTATGGAGGTCGTTTGTTTCATTATGATCTCTATAATTACGGTTTCGAGAAGTTTTTGAGTTTAGGAATGATGGAAGAGTTAGAACGTGAGGGGTATCATCTGATCGAGTGGGGGGATGAAACTCTGATCGGATGGCTTAAACGTGCCGGTATCGATACCGTTGTTTTGAAAATTACTAAATGCGACGAACAATCGCGATGTTATGAGGTGCAGCGTGCATGAATTGAAAATTGAAAATTTGGTCAAAACGATCAAAAAACACGAAATTGTCCGCGGCATCAGTATGGAACTTCATACGGGTGAAGTGGTCGGGCTTTTGGGACCCAACGGTGCGGGAAAAACGACGACATTTTATATGGTGTGCGGATTGATCGAAGCAACGGATGGAAAAGTGTACATCGACGGCGAGGATGTTTCCCATTTGCCGTTGCACAAACGCTCCCGTATGGGGATCGGTTATCTGCCTCAGGAAGCATCGATTTTTAAAGATTTGACGGTGGAAGAGAATCTCATCATTGCGGCGCAAGCGGGAGATTTGGACAAAGAGATGGCGGCACAACGGATCGAGGAGCTGTTGGAAATGTTTAATATCGAGCCGATCCGTAACCGTCGGGGGATCAATCTATCAGGTGGAGAACGTCGTCGTGCGGAAATCGCCCGTGCGTTGGTCAACAAGCCCCGTTTTTTACTCCTCGATGAGCCGTTTGCAGGGGTTGATCCGATCGCGGTAATGGATATACAAGGGGTTATTACTCAGCTCGCTCAATACGGTATCGGGGTGTTGATTACCGATCATAATGTTCGTGAAACGTTAGCGGTATGTGATCGAGCCTATGTTATCAAAAGCGGTGAATTGCTCGCCTCGGGAACGAGTGATGAGATTGCCCACAATCCGGATGTGCGCCAGCACTATCTCGGTGAATCGTTTAAGTTCTAATAACGTATGTTACGGGTCAAAACAAACGTTGAGCTCAAAAACAAGCTCTCCAATACGCTGCGAAACTGGCTTCCGATTTTACAATCAAGCCTCAGTGATTTGGGTGAAGCGATGGCTCCGTTTGTTGAGAGTAACCCGCTAATTGATATTAAATCGGGTTATGAGGAATCTTTTGAATCTCGAATCCCGAAAAAAATTCAGTACGGCTACGTCCAAAATTCTCATAGCGAAGCAATTGAAGCGCTAACGGTTCAGAAAAGAGGTTTATTTGAAATCCTCGAAGAGCAGATTGACAGTTCCTTGTTTCCGACTCCTCTGTCACAGCTGATTGCTCGTCATGTTATCGAAAACCTCGACGAGGGGGGATATTATGAGGGAGACACCGAATCTTTTTGTAAAGTGCAGGGGATTAGCAGTGAACAGTTTGAGAAAATCCGTCTCCGTTTTATCCATGTTGAACCGGTAGGGATCGGGGCGCGTGATGTGAGCGAGTCGTTTTTGTTTCAACTTGAATCCTCCTCTATCAGCGATGCGGGATACACACTCGCCCGTGAGATGATTAATCATATGGATGAGTTGGGTCGATACCGTAAAGATGGAGCATTCGAGGAAGCGATGAAGGTTATCGGAAGCTTCAAAAATCCCCCTGCGATTGATTATTTGGAAGATTCCCAGCAGGTAATTCCGGATTTGATGATTTATAACGATGCCGAAGAGGGGATTGAGGTACGTCTGAACGATCAATACTATCCGGGGGTGACGATTGACACCGCTTACGGGGTCGATCACCCCTACGTACGGGAAAAACTCAAAGAGGCAAAAAGTCTTGTCGATGCGTTGGAGATGCGAAAAGCGACCCTCTACAAGGTAGGGCTGATGATCGTCGAATATCAGTATGACTTCTTTACGGGCGGAGCTATTAAACCGCTAACCCTCAAAACACTCGCGGATGAGTTCGGACATAACCCCTCCACGATCTCACGGGCGATCGCTAATAAATACATTGCGTGTGATCGGGGTATTTTTCCGATGAAAGACTTCTTTACCACCGCTATCGACGAAGATGTCTCCAATGCCGCGATCAAAGATTATGTGGCGGAACTGGTCAAAAACGAATCGCACAAAAAACCGCTCAGCGATATGAAACTCCTTGAACTGATCCAAGACAAATTCAAAATCACGATGGTACGCCGCACCATCGCCAAATACCGCAAACAGCTTAATATCGCCGGATCAAGCGAGCGTAAAGCGCTCTATCTTCTAGGGCGTTAGTGAAAGAGATACAGGCGTATTTGGACGCTGAAGTCAAAGCACGTAATTGTGCCGATGAACTCTGTAGCCAACGCCCCGATCCTCTGATGGTCGCACGAGGGAGCATGGATCAGCACCATTCCCTGACGTGCGCACTCTTTGCCTACGGGAGTGCCAAAGCGATAGTCTCGTTTCTCTCCTCGTTGGATCATGATTTAATTGATGCTGATGAAGAATCATTGCGTCAGAGATTAGAGGGGAGATACTACCGCTTCCAAACCTCTGAAGATATAATCCAGTGGTTTATAACCCTCAAGGCACTCAAAGAATCAGGGGGAGCCGAAGCGGTATTTATGCAGGGGTATTCTAACGGGTTGCTTGAGGGGGTAACTTCGCTCATTAGCACCCTCTATGATATTAATCCTTACCGTTCTAAAGGGTATGAATTTTTGATCGGAAAACCGATCTCCTCTAGTGCCAAAGCTTCTGCGATGAAGCGGTGGATGATGTATCTGCGATGGATGGTACGGCACAATGAACTCGATATGGGATTGTGGAGAGGAGTGTGTGCAAGCGATTTGATTATGCCGCTCGATACCCATACCTTTAACGTTTCACGCCGCTTAGGTCTTCTTGAACGCTCGGTATGCGATATGCGTGCCGCCTTGGAATTGACCAAAACACTAAAGAGATTTGACCCTCATGATCCGTTGAAATACGATTTTGCCCTCTATCGGATCGGGCAGGAAAAACAGCTGGATGCAGATTGTGGTACAATCTCATCGTTAAAATAGAATGCTAAAGAAGTTTATCCCGTAAATGAAAAAAATTTTAATCGTCAGTGACGGAGCGATCGGTCAACATTTTATCGAGCGTGTCATCGGTACCTACACCACTGAAAACCTCTATTATGTTGTCCAAACAAGTGATAAATCTTTCGAAGGATTCAATCCGGCACGATATAAATTTTTTCAATTTGATCCTACCAGTTTTTATAAAATTTCGAATCTTTTGAAGATGGATTTTTGGCAAGTGGTTTTGGTGATGGAAAACCAGAACGATTTGGAACATACGATCAAAAATATCCGTATGTATAAACCCTCTCTTCGTATTATCGCCCTCGATTTATGGAATACGATCAGCCCAAGCGATGATGTGGAGTGGGTCAACGTCCAAGAATTGGTTGCCGCCAATATGATCGATTATCTTCCGAATATCCCTGTTTTAGCCAAAAATATCGGTCTTGGCTCGGGTGAAATTATGGAAGTTCTCGTTCCGTTCGGGAGCTCGTTTGTCTATCGCCATATCGGTTCCATCGAACAAAAGAACTGGAAGATCGCGGCCATTTATCGTAATCGTTCCCTTATTATTCCCAGCGATAATAAAATGATTCAACCTAATGATACGCTGGTATTGGTGGGGGATCCTGCCGTACTGCGTTCGATTTATCGGGCTATCAAACGTGAACTTGGGCAGTTTCCCGCACCGTTCGGATCAAAAATCTATCTCTATATCGATATGAGTATCGAAAAAACCTCTTCGATCATGGCGTTGGTGCGACGGAGTGTCTACATTCAAAAGAAACTTCGCCAGCCTCTGATTATCAAAGTAATCAATCCGGGAGACATCGATACGCTTCGTATGATTAAAGCTTCGGCGACCGGAGATGTCACGATCGATATTGATTACAATGCACATCCGGATGAAGCGATTATCCTCAACGACATCAAAACATACCATATCGGTCTCTTTTTAGTGTCACATAGGGCGTTTTCGATAAAATCGATCCGAAAAAAACTCTATGCCGGTAACGTACCCGTGTTGAAGCTAGCCGAACGCTCATTCTCTTCACTGAAAGAGAGTGTTGTCATTTTGAGTGAAGAGGGGCATATCGAAAATATTTCGACGACGATTTTTGACGTTTCGTCTCAATTTAGTTTTAATCTCGAACTGATTAATTATACGAATGAAGAGGGTTCTCACAAACAAGAGGTGATTGAACATTTCAACAATCTTTCCGCTATCTTTTCCAAATCGATCCATGTCTCTACCCAAGAGAGTAATCCGATTCGAGAGTTGTGTGAGCGGGATAATTTTCTTCATGTTCTGCCGTTTACCTCCAAAATGTTTAAGAACCCGTTTATAGCTAATTTTTCGACCGATCCGGAAGTGCTCTATCGTAAACTCGGCCGTTATCATCAGCTTTTCATTCCGACGCAAATCTAACCCTATCAAGAGGGTTTTAAGCCATCTTTTAGTATTATCTACCTCATACCGTAACAACTTTATCTATCAGGTTTTTCTATGACGATATCCATCAATCTTAAACGTGTTATTGACGACTCTTACCCTATCCATATCGGAGCGTTGAGCGAGATAAAACATTCAGGGAAAGTGGTAGTTTTGACCAATCCCAAAGTAGCGGGATTGCATTTACAAACGCTTCTCTCCAAATTGAGTGCGAATGAAGTCTATATCGTCACTATCCCCGATGGGGAACACTACAAAACGTTAGAGACGATTGAATTTATTTTGGATCGTATGTTTGATCATCGTTTGAACCGTAAATCGCTTTTGGTCGCTTTCGGCGGCGGTGTGATCGGCGACATGGGGGGATTTGCGGCGAGTCTCTACAACCGAGGGATCGATTTTATCCAAATCCCGACAACCCTTCTTTCTCAGGTCGATGCGAGTGTCGGAGGCAAAACGGGGGTGAACAACCGATTCGGTAAAAACCTAATCGGAGCGTTTCATCAGCCGCGTGCCGTCTATATCGATCCGAGTTTTCTGAGTACGCTTCCTTCACGAGAGTTTGGGGCAGGGGTAGCTGAAATCGTCAAAATGGCGGTGACGTTTAACGCACCGTTTTTTGAGTGGCTAGAGAAAAACGATTTACGCGAGGGGGATAATCTACTACATGCCATCGCAAAAGCGGTAGAGACCAAAGCAGGCGTTGTCGAAGAGGATGAAAAAGAGCAGGGACTCCGTGCCGCGCTCAACTACGGGCATACTTTCGGTCATGTGATCGAGAATGAGACCAAATACGAAACCTATCTGCACGGCGAGAGTGTGGCTATCGGGATGGTGATGGCGAACGACTTGGCGTGTGAAGCGGGATTGATGACGCATGAGGAGGCAGCGCGGGTCAAGGCCCTTTTAGCGCGTTATGATTTGCCTCTTACCTATCCTATAGCCGATGTAGAAAAGTTTTATCAAGCCTTTTTCTTGGACAAAAAAAGTGCCGACAGCGCGATTACCTTTATCCTCCCGCGCGGAATCGGTGCGGTTGAAATTACCGATAGCATAGATGCATCGACGGTGAAAAAAATCTTGAGCTTGTTTCAAGGACGCGGCGCGTGAGAGCTTACCGTTTTCTTTTAGCACTCCTTTGTGTCGCTTCTTTGAGCCTCTATGCCGCCAAAAATGAAGATAAACCGGTAGATGAGTTAACGATTGAAATGCCCAAAGAGGTGCAGATTGAAAATGCAAAGGGTGAATTATCCAAAATTCAAAAAGAGCTCTCCAAAGGCAATAGCATTTGGCTCAAAAGCTATAACTCCTATATGGCGTATCAAGAGGCTAGAAAAAGTCTGCGCGATGTCAAATATCGGATAGATGAACTCGAAAACCGTTCTCCGAATGTTGAACGAAAGTTAGAAATCGAGGCGCTTCAAGCAAAGCAAAAAGTATTGACCGAACAAATCGATCTGCTCAAAGCACAAGGAGCATCCCCGTTTGTTTCTCTTCTCAAGCCGGATGAAGCGGGAGTTCTCCCTACGATTACGAACCCGTTTGAAATTGTAACCGGTCTTTCGTATGTCAAACGGATCAACAGTCAGTATCGCGATTATATTTTGCGTGAAGAGGAGTTGCAGGATCTTATCAAATTGTTAGAGCGTCAGGTAGTGCTCTACAAAGAGATTACCCGACTCGACTCCAAAGCCGATTATGAGGTAGAGCTTGAAGCAACTTTGTTACAGGTCGAAAAGTTCAAACTAGCGCTCGAAACCCTTGTGTCCACCGCCGATGTCTATGAAAAACGGATTGAGTCCACCGAAGCCAAGATCAATAAAGAGATCAAAGATCAAATTTACAAACTGTTGAACATCACGATGGTGGTCGCTTTCTTGTTTGTGGTCTCGTTCTTGTTTAAGCGGATCATCAAGCGCTATATCACCGATAACGAGCGGTTTTATACGGCCAATAAAATTGTAACCTTTGTCAATGTTACGCTGATCGTCTTGATCTTGATGTTCAGCTATATCGATAATGTCGGCTACTTGGCTACGGTACTCGGGTTTGCATCTGCCGGTTTGGCGATCGCGATGCGTGACTGGTTTATGTCGCTTTTGGGATGGCTGGTAATCGTAGTCGGAGGATCGATCCATGTCGGGGATCGTGTCCGTTTTGAAAAAGACGGAATGGTTTATCTGGGTGATGTTTTGGATGTTTCGATGCAGCGTATAACACTCATGGAGGATGTCACCTATACGACGCTTCAAACGAACCGCCGTGCCGGTCGGATTATCTTTGTTCCGAACAACTATATTTTCACCTCCATGATCGCCAACTACACCCACGGGTCGCTCAAGACCGTTTGGGACGGGATCGATATTATCATCACGTTTGATTCCGATCATAAAAAAGCGGCTCATATCGTCAAAGAGATTTGCCGCAAATATTCCAAAGGGTACACCGATATTACCCGTAAGCAGATCAACCGATTGCGTGATAAATATAGTCTCAAAAACAGCAATGTCGAGCCTCGCGTCTTCACCTTTATCGAGCCGAATGGGATGAAAATCAGCGCATGGTATCTCACCAATGCCTATGCGACGTTGACATTGCGCAGTACTATCTCGGGTGACATCATTGATGCGTTCAATGCGGAGCACGATATTACGATTGCCTATCCGACACAGACCTTTTATACCGCTCCGATACCTCCAAAATCACCTCCCCCTATGGACGTGTAATGAAGCCGAAAGTCTATTTTAAAACCTTCGGTTGTCGAACCAACCTCTTTGATTCCCAAGTGATGATGGGGTCTTTGAGCGATTACGAAGTAACGGAAGATGAGAGCCAAGCCGACATCGTTATCGTCAACTCCTGTACGGTGACCAACGGTGCCGATGTGAGTGTCCGTGGGTATATCAACCAGATGGACAAACAGGGCAAAAAGCTTTTTTTGACCGGTTGCGGCGCCCATACCAAGGGAGAATCCCTTTTCGGAGCGGGGAAAATCCAAGGGGTCTTCGGACCTTCGGAGAAGATGAAAATCAATACGCTCCTCTCGCGTGAGAGCCGTTTTTATGAGATCGGGGATCTCAACTATATCGACGATGCGATTGTCGATGAGTTTGTCGGAAAATCGCGTGCGTTTATCAAGATCCAAGAGGGGTGCAACTTTCGGTGCAGTTACTGCATTATCCCTTTTGTGCGCGGTGATGCGCGTAGCATGGACGAAGCCAAAATCCTTGAGCAGGTTTCACGTTTGGCGAGTAACGGCTTTGGGGAGTTTGTCCTTACTGGGACGAACGTCGGAAGTTACGGGCAGGGTGAGGGGCGCAATATCGCCGAACTCATGAAAAAGATGTCGCTCATCCGCGGTGTCCGTCGCATCCGTGTGGGGTCGCTTGAACCGATTCAAATCAATGAGGCGTTTCGGGAAATTTTGGATGAGCCGTGGCTGGAACGTCATCTTCACATCGCGATTCAGCACAGCTCGGATGAGATGCTTCGCATTATGAACCGCCGTAATCGGCATAAAAACGATGTAGAATTGTTCGATATGTTAAATGCCAAAGGGTTTGCCCTCGGAACCGATTTTATTGTCGGACATCCGGGGGAGAGTGATGCGATCTGGAGTGAGGCGATGGAGAACCTTCGCCATCTTCATCTCACCCATATTCACCCTTTTACCTACTCCAAACGTGACGGAACACCGAGTGCGACGATGAAACCCGAGGTCAATGGAGTGGTATCGACACAGCGGATGAATGAATTAAATGCCATTATTGACGCGAAAAATCGCCGCTTTAGAGAGAACAGCAAAAATACCCCTTTAGACGTATTGGTAGAATCCTTTGATGGAGATTGCTACATGGGGTATGATCAGTTTTTTAACAAAATACGCATCCGATCACAAGAAGATATTAGCGGAGATTGGATCACACTGCAAGATTATGAGGTACACGATGAATATAACATGGCCCAATTTTAACCGTAATCAGCTCATTTTGATCATTTCGGGGGGGATCGTTCTCCTCTTGTTGTTGTTTGCCCTGTTACGTGACAGCGCCGATACTCTCACCCTAGAGGAAGCGACAAAACTCATCGAGAATAATCAAATCGAAAAAACGTTTATGGATGGGGGATACACCTATTTTGCCACCAAAGACAAGGGTGTGGTCAAGATCGCTTCGTCGCAATTACCGCCTGAACTGACGGCGCATCTCATCATCGAGCCAAAAAGCGGCAACGGCTGGTTATGGTTTTTCTTCTTTTTTGCTTTGATCGGCGGTGCCGGATTTTGGGCATGGAAGAGCCGTTTGGGATTTGAAGACGATACTCCGGCTGAGGCTCCTGTCGTTGCAAAAGCCTCAACCGAGTCAGAAACTGCCTCTTCAAATGTTGCTGCCGTCAAATCGACCGTCCGTTTCAGCGACATCGGCGGTATCGGCGATGTCAAAGAGGAACTCGAAGAGATTATTGATTTTTTACGCAATCCAAAACGCTACTACAGTTTCGGTGCCCGTATGCCGCGCGGTGTGTTGCTTGTAGGTCCTCCGGGGGTCGGTAAAACGATGATCGCCAAAGCGGTTGCCGCCGAAGCGGATGTACCGTTTTTCTACCAAAGCGGTGCATCGTTTGTTCAGATTTATGTCGGTATGGGGGCAAAACGGGTGAGCGAACTCTTCTCCGCCGCCAAGAAAAATGCCCCTGCCATTATCTTTATCGACGAGATTGATGCGGTAGGTAAAAAGCGTGAGGGGGGACGAAACGACGAACGTGAAGGAACCCTCAATCAGCTTCTTACCGAGATGGACGGCTTTGAAGAGACGAGCGGCATCGTCGTTATCGCCGCGACCAATAACATCGACGTCATGGACGCCGCATTGCTGCGTGCGGGGCGGTTTGACCGCCGTATCTTCGTCGATCTTCCGACGGCAACGGAACGTGAAGCGATTTTACAAAAATATCTTCGCCATATCCCCAATGATCTTTCCGTTGCGGAGATCGCCAAAATGACGGTCGGATTTAACGGTGCATCGTTAGCCGCATTGGTAAATGAGGCGGCATTGCTGTGTATGCGCCAAAACGAGATTCAGGTAAAACTTGAGCATTTCTTGGCGGTTAAAGACAAGGTGATGTTCGGGAAAAAGAAAATCGCGATGCTCAGTGACGAACAGCGCCGTTATCAAGTACGCTATCAGGCGGGGAAAGTATTTGCCGCCACATGGTTTGATTTGCCGTATGAAAAGATCACCCTTACCAATGACGCGATTACTCCTCCGACCGCCGAACCGCAGTTGCGACATGAGATCGAAGCTCATATACGGGTTCATTTGGCGGGGATCGCATCCTCACATCTCCGTTTCGGCGAACACGCCAGCAATGCGTCGCATGATCTTGGAGTTGCCAAAGCACTGGTTCATGCAATGGTCTATGAGTACGGGATGGGAAGCAGTGTTCTCCCCTCTGCTGAAGATGAGGGGGCGATCATTGATCGCCTCTATAATGAGATGAGTATGCTCTTGGAACGGAATGAAAAAATTCTTTCCAAATTCGAATCGATTTTGGATGAATACGAGCATATCTCCAAAGCCCTTGCCAAAGCAACGATGAATGAGATTTTATAGCGGTTTTGCTCTGAGCGGGGATCAGCACTTTTTTGATCCCTATCTCAAGCACAGTGACTATACGGTAGCAGGTTTCAGCTACGGTGCGATCAAAGCGGCACACTATGTGGCTGAATCACATGAGCGTATCGATACCCTCCAACTTTTTTCTCCCGCATTTTTTCAGACGAAAAAAGAGTCGTTTCGACGCCTTCAGATGGGCGGCTATTTCAAAGACGCCGAGCGGTATCTGGAAAACTTTTTGACGAGCTGTTTTGCCCCTGCACCCGTAGCGCCTATTTCGCTGGGGAGCAACGACGCCGAATCGCTACAAGAACTCCTTTATTTTGAATGGTCGAGCGAGCTGATGGACTCTATACGCTCCAAAGGGACACGTATCGAAGTCTATCTAGGGCTTGATGATCAGGTGATTGACGTCGCTGGAGCGCGCGAGTTTTTCCTCCCCTACGCCACCGTTATCTCCATCCGAAGAGGAAACCATTTTTTACAGGAGCCATTATGAACAAAATTAAAATAGGGGTAATTACCGCCTCAGACCGTGCGAGTGCAGGGATTTATGAAGATATTTCGGGCGTTGCGATCCAAGATACGATGAGAGATTACCTCAAATCGGAACATGAAATCGTCTATCGTTGTATCCCCGACAATCAAGATACGATTGAAGAGACGATGATGGAGTTGTGTGACCGTGAGGGGTGCTGTCTCGTCGTGACGACGGGGGGAACAGGTCCTGCAAAGCGTGACGTGACTCCTGAGGCGACGGAGAACGTCTGCGAGAAGATGATGCCGGGGTTTGGTGAGTTGATGCGCTCTGTGAGCCTTAAATACGTTCCTACGGCGATTCTGTCACGACAAACGGCGGGAATCCGAGGCAAAAGCCTTATCATTAATCTTCCGGGGAAACCTAAATCGATTCGTGAGTGTCTGGACGCGGTATTTCCGGCTGTGCCGTACTGCATCGATTTGATTGAAGGGCCGTATTTGGAGTGTAACGAAGAGGTTATCAAAGCGTTCCGACCGAAGCAGTAACCATGTTACTCTTTAGAGTTTTGTTCTCTATCGTTCTCCTACTTTCCACCGTTTATGCGGAGTCGAGCGTCTGGAAAATCAGCGACGGCAAACACACGATGTATATAGGGGGGACGTTTCATCTCCTCCGTTCAACCGACTTCCCCCTCCCGCATGAATTTGACGATGCGTATCGTCAATCGGATTATGTCGTTTTCGAAACCGATTTATCGCAAGCCCAGAGTCAGACATTCCAACGTGCATTGGCTCAGAAGATGATGCTTCCTTCCGGAAAATCACTTTCAACAATCCTTTCTTCTAAAACCTACAAAGAATTAAAAGGCTATGTCGATTCTCAAGGGTATAAAATCGAGATGTTTGACCACATGCAACCGTGGGCGGTGATGCTGACCTTGACACAACTGAAGCTGAGTCAAATAGGTATCGATCAAAACGGGGTGGACAGTTACTACTATCAGCGTTCGTTAAACGATCATATTCCTCAGCGATACCTTGAGAGTATCGAAGAACAAAGAGCAATTATCACCGACATCGGTGAGGGTGAAGAGGATGCGGTAATCCTTCAAACGCTGAGGGATATGAAAGAGCTTAATAGTATGATGGCGTGGATGGTGAGCGATTGGCGAAAGGGTAAAACCGAGCGTCTGAAACGTGAATTGGTGGATGAAATGCGAACGGAGTCTCCTAAAATGTACCGTAGTGTGCTAAAACTGCGAAACGAAGCATGGATGCCAAAACTTCTTTCGATGCTTCACGAAGAGAAGAGGGGATTCGTACTTGTCGGAGCGATGCATTTGTTAGGAGAGGATGGATTGCTAGAGCAGTTTCAAAGAGAAGGATACAGCGTCGAGTTGTTAAAAAAATAATGGATGCGACACGAATGTCGCAATCTTTTTACCAGTCGCGAACGAGGTTATGACAACGCATACAAGCGCGCTGAATGTCGAGATAGGCATTTTGGGCAGTTTCACGGCGGAAGTTATCTTTACTTGATTTGATAATTTCGACATTATCGGCAATCAAATGAGCTGAAGTCGTTGCGATATTGGCTTTATGTGCCTTCTCTGCCGGGAGCATCTTACGCATCATCTCTTCATTTCCCAATAGTTTTCCACTCTCTTCACCGAGTGCTTCTGCCGCTTTTAGAGATTTTTCTTTGTTCCCCTCAATAAACCCTGCCTGCATCAGCATCATATAGTTATTGAGTTTGTACATATTTTCTTTGAGATTAAACTCAGCCGCGCCAAGTGTTGAACTGATTGTTAAAGCCGCAACGGCACCGATTAAAAATCTTTTACCCATGAAAACTCCTTTAATGACATTACTATACTATAAGTGAAGATTGATTAAATGAATATTAATTCATGTTATACAGAGAGGGTAAAAAGAGATGGTAACTTTTGGAGGAGAGCCTCCAAAAGTCTAAGAGAGTGTTAGATGAAATTGACTTTCGTAACGTGGTGTTTAAGACCAAGTTCCTCAGAGGTACATCCAAGTGCAAGTCCGACCATTTGTTGCATATGAAGAACCGGAAGGGAAACTTCACGGCCGATTGCAACGGAAGCATGGTGTGTTTGAGTATCAAGCTTGAGATGACAAAGAGGGCATGGAGTGACCATCCAGTCCGCATTCGCATCCATCGCTCCGGCAACGGCATTACCGGTTAAAATGGCTGCAGTGCGAGGTGCTTGAAGTTCAGCATGGAAACCGCAGCATTTATTTTTCTCTTCGTAATCCACACTAGCCCCACCGCATGCGATGATAAGATCATCCAGTGAGGTTGGTTTGTACGCATTTTCATGACCTTTATGCGTTTCATTTTGAAGCTCAGAAGGACGGATATTGTGACATCCGTAAAACGGAGCGATATTGAATTGGCTTAGAGGTTTAACCACCATCTCTTTAATCTTATCAAGACCGAAATCATCGATGATAGCATAAAGGAAATGGGTTATTTGGGACGTCCCTTTGTACTCTAATCCTACTTCAGAGAGTTTCTCGTTCACTTTTGCTTTTAGTTCTGCATTGTTATCAAGACGGTGTTTGGTCATTGCCGTATTGAGCTGACATGTATTACAGATAGTAACCATCGTTAGCCCATGCTTTTCAGCATAAGCGATGTTACGTGCATTGAGTACAAGGGATAGAAAGTCATCATAATCTTGCAGATGTGAAGCGCCGCAACATGAAGCTTCGGTAAGTTCCACAAGCTCAATCCCCAATTTTTTTGCAACCGCCAACGTCGACATCATTTGTTCCGGTGTACTCTCTTTTGCGGTACAACCGGTAAAAAGTGCGTATTTTAATTTTTCCATTGAGTACTCCCTAAAACTTTACTGTTGATGAAGATTTGACTAATTTTTTGATCTCATCTAATTTATCGGCTTTCGGCATATTCCATGGCAATACGATTTTACCTTTGGCAAACATTTTCAACGCAACCGGAACGTGTTTTAGTACACCGATATTCCCTTCGGAATAACGGACAAGTTCACCCTCATCGAGTAGACCGTGCTTTTCAATCGAGTGAGCAAACCCGACGGCATGGCGAGTAGCGACGTTGTCTTTCGCGATTCCCGCTTCGAATACCATGTTGTGCAGTTTGGTGATTTTCTCGATAGGATTGACCTCTTTAGGACAAACCTCGGCACACTCCATACATTTGACACAATCCCAAACGCCTTGAGCCTCTTCATTGACGATATGGAGACGCTGAGTTGAGGCTTCGTCACGGACATCGGCGCTAAAGCGGTATGCCGCAGCGAACGCCGCAGGACCGAAGAATTCATCGTTGATCGCTAATGCCGGACATGAGTAGTGACACGCACCGCATTGGATACAGTAATCGGCTTCAAGAAGCTTTTCAGCATCGTGAGGGCTTACGAGATGCTCTTGCGCCGGATGCTCTTCGATTTCGCTGACAAGATACGGTTTTACTGCCGCATGTTTGTCCCAGAAATCTTTTTTGTCGATAATCAAGTCTTTGATTGCCCGTTTGGTACTAAGCGGCTCGATGGTGATCTCTGAACCGAAAGTTTCGACGAGATCAAACAGACGGGTTTTACACGCCAAGATCCCTTTGCCGTTGGCTTTGATAGCACAAACGCCGCAAATACCGTGACGGCAGCTTCGACGATACGACAAAGTACCGTCATGATCCCATTTGATGCGGTTGAGAATGTCAAGAACTACCTCTTCGTGGGTGACATCCAAAACGTAGGTGTTATAGTAAGGGAGGTAATCGGTCTCTTCGTTGAAACGGAAAACTTTGAACGTCACCTGTTGAGTTTTTATTGCTTCCATGACGTTCTCCTTAATATGATCTGGCTTTGAGTTCATGGCGACCGAGGGTAACGTCCATGTAGTCAAGTTTGATAGTGCCGTTTTCATCCATGTATGCCATGGTGTGTTTCAAGAAATTTTCATCATCACGTGTCGGGAAATCTTCACGAAAGTGGGCTCCGCGGCTCTCTTTACGATCTAATGCACTGGCTACGATGAAAAGTGAATAATCGAGCATATGCCCGAACTCGATCGCCTCTTGAAGCTCGGTATTGAAAATTTTTGAGGTGTCGGCAATACGGATGTTTTTATAACGGTTTCGTAAATCGTTCAGAATCCCCATTTGTGCTTGCAACGTTTCCGCGGTACGGAAAACACCGGCATTGTCGGTCATCGATTGTTGAAGCTCTTCGCGAAGTGCTGATACTGATTCTTGACCGTTATTGGTGAGAACCCAGTTCATTTCATCGATCATGCGCTGTGCATCTTCTTCGGTAGCGTGGTGAAGAGCGATAGAATCAACTTCTTCTACCATCGTTTTACCGACGAAACGGCCAAATAGCAATGCTTCGAGAACGGAGTTCGCTCCCAGACGGTTAGCTCCGTGAACGCTTGAACATGAACATTCACCCGCTGCGTAGAAGCCCTCGACAAATTCGGTATTGTTTTTGCGAACGTGACCGTGTTTGTCCATCGGGATACCGCCCATAGAATAGTGAGCCGTTGCCGAGATCAAAATCGGTTCTTTGATCATATCAAGTCCGAGGAAGGTGATCGCGAGGTCGCGAAGTTCCGGAAGACGTTCCATGATCTTCTCTTTGCCCAAATGGACGAGATCGATGTAAACGGCATCTTTACGAGGCCCTACACCGCGTCCTTCACGGATCTCTTGGATGATAGCACGGGCTACAACGTCGCGTGATGCGAGTTCCATTGCGTTCGGTGCGTATTTTTCCATAAAACGCTCACCGAGTGAGTTGAGAAGTTTCCCCCCCTCACCGCGAGCCGCTTCGGAGATCAAAACACCGTTTCCGGAAAGCCCTGACGGGTGGAATTGTACGAACTCCATATCTTCGAGAGGAAGACCGTGGCGTGCTACGAGCGAGAGACCGTCACCTGTATTGGCGTGAGCGTTAGAGTTGATTTTGAATGCACGAGCGTATCCGCCGGTTGCGAACATGACCGCTTTGGCATTGAAGATCGCTTTTTCAGAGTTTCGGATATTATAGGCGGCAACACCGTATACTTTTCCGTCGTTATACAACAAATCGGCTACGTACCACTCATCCCAAAATTCGACCCCTTCACGGAATGCTTGCTCATAAATCGTTTGAAGAAGGGTAAGCCCTGTTCGGTCTTTTGCAAAACAGGCACGCGGAGACGATTGCCCTCCGAACGGACGTTGAGCAATGGTTCCGTCTTCGTTTCGGCTGAATGCCGCACCCATACGTTCAGCCCAACGGATCGTTTCAGGTGCTTTTTCACACATAAATTGGACAACGTCTTGGTCTGCGAGGTAGTCAGATCCTTTGACGGTATCGAACTCATGGAGCTCTACGCTATCAGCATCGCTGAATGCCGCATTGATCCCCCCCTGCGCTGCACCGGAGTGACTACGCAACGGGTGAAGTTTTGTGACGACGGCAACTTTTTTGCCGGCTTTTTGCAATTCGCGAGCGGCAGCACATCCAGCTAGTCCCGCTCCGACAATAACCGCATCATAAGTATAAATGGGAATACTCATACGCCTTCCTTGTTCATAAAATCTGTGAACGATTATAGCGCGCCGCTCCTTGGGCAAGATTAAAAAGGTTTATAGATGGGTATGGGGAATGAAAGTGTTCAATGTTGTCCAAAATAGTAACAGAATGAGGTTTTGAGTCACCCATGATGGGTGGAAAAGTTACATGATAATAAAAGTTTAACGATAAGAATCGGATTGTTCACGAAGTTGTGCGATACGGTTTCCACCGTTTTCTTTGGCTTTTTCCACCAATTTTAGAGCGTCTTGAATCGCTTCATCAATCGATTTGACAGGAATTTTGAGGAGAAATCCTCCACTGAGAGTCACTTTGATGACTCCTGTTACGGTATTGAAGCCTGATTGCTCCACCGTATGGATAATCTTTTCACAATCTTCCAGCGCGATTTTTTTGCTGTTGCGCGACATGACAAAAACGATATGATCATCATCCAAATGGGCAGTAATGTCAAGCGGCTGTTCATACAAAGCGATAATGTCACCGATTTTTTTGAACAGATTACCGCTGTCTTCTTTGGAAAGGGATTTGATTAATGAGGCATATTGATCGATTTCAAAAACGGCTAAAAAGATGGTATTACTCGCTCGACTCGATTTTTTAGCATTAAAAACCGTCATAAGCCCTTTGAAATTGTTTAATCCGCTTGCGGGGTTGATAAGCCCTGAACACGCAGAAGGTGCTTGTATGGTTCGGCGTGCCAGCCGTTTTTGGATGAAATCCATCTCTTTTGTTAATACTATTTTTGCTTCCCCGTTTGTGTCGAGTGCGCATACCTTATCAATATCGCTGTAGATTTGATTTAGACGAGAACGGTAAAAAAGAAACACGAATATAATAAGAGTTAGCAGGGTTAATGTCGTTATTTTCGCCATCTCAACTGATGTATTTAGCAGGTAGATTTGGTGATCGACCATCCGATCGATCTCCCCTAAAAAGGCATTACGCGAGTTTATCATTTGGGTATGGCGGGAGTCCCGTGAGATAGGGAGTGATTCGGACCAACTTAGGGCGCTCTCCGAAAAAGCTTGAGAAGAGGCTACTAGTGAGGGTACTATAGAAGCATTTTCTTCATTAGCGGTGATGAATGAGTCCAACATCCCTTCGCTACTGGAGAGTTTAATTGACAACGCGATTTCGGATAGGGAACCGTTGATCAGAATGGAAGCCATTTTAGGATCACTCAGATCGCTATGAACGATTTTATCGATCAATAGACGTTGTTTTTTGAGTTCCCCCAAACGGTCGCTGAAGTTTGTGATTTGGAATAGCTGAAGTGTTAATACAATAGCGACAGCGGTAAGTATGAATAATGCTGTTTTTAAATTGGTAAAAATTTTTTGGATCGATAAAAGCACTATTCTTCCTCCCATTTATAGGTTTAAATAATTTACGAAGTATACCGCTAAATTGTTAGAAAATATTTTAGCACACGTTAATAAATATTACAATTTAACGCTTCTGTAATCTCATATCGACTATAATCGTATTATTATTTAGAATGGATCGTGAACTTGAACGTAGAAAATTATTTTATTTCCACATTTAGTTCCCAAAAAAGCCGCATCGGTGATGACGGTGCGGTTGCAGGGGAGTGGATTTACAGTAAAGATCTTTTTTTTGAAAATGTCCATTTTAAGCGTCACTGGCTGAGTCCGTTTCAAATCGGGTATAAAGCGATGATGGTTAACATTTCGGATGCGATTGCGATGAATGCTATTCCCCGTTACGCCCTTTTGGGGATCGGGATGCCGAAATCGTTCTCCTTAAACGAAATGAACGAGCTCTCTTCGGGGATTCGCACCGCGGCATCGGAATACGGTATGGAAATCATCGGCGGTGATACGATCGGTAACACCAAGCTCGATCTCTCTATTACGATAATCTCATATGCAACCGATCCGTTATTGCGTAAAGGGTTGAAACAAGGTGATCTTATCGCCTATACAGGGGAAATCGGTAAATCATTACGAGGACTTCGCTATCTGATGGCGGGGGGGAAAGTGCATTCCAAAAGTCGATTTGTTGCTCCCAAACTGCGTCAGAGTTTTGTTTCACAGGCTCGCCGTTATCTTCGATGCGGGCTCGATATTTCGGATGGGTTGTGCAGTGATGTCGAAAAGCTCACTCGTGCAAATCGGCTGGGGATGCAGTGGGATAAAAAAATCCCGAAAAGAGTTCGCTGCAGTGGGGAAGAGTATGAAATGCTTATCGCTTTTTCCCCTGCAAAGCGTAATGCCATTCGTCGTATAGCGGGGCGGACACGAACGCCGCTAACGATCGTCGCTCATGCGGTACGCGGAAAATATACCAATCGATGCAAGTCGCATCATTTTTAGGAGTTTCATGGAACGTCAATATTACCTCCCCCACAGCTCAATCGAGTTTCATTTTCGACAATCTCCGCGTGATTTTGTCGTTGACGAAATACCTCTGTACCCTTTTAGCGGTGAGGGGGAACATCTGGTTCTGCATGTTCGTAAAAAGAACCTCTCTACATGGCAGATGATTGATATTTTCAGTAACCACCTTGGAATCAAAGGGCGTGACATCGGATATGCCGGTCTCAAAGATAAAAATGCCCAAACCAAACAATACATCTCTATTCCCCGTAAATACGAGAGTGCTTTGGAGAATTTCGAGCATGAAGGGATTAAAATTCTCGAAAAAATGTACCATAACAATAAAATCCGTGTGGGACACCTAAAAGGGAATCGATTTTTTATCCGTCTCAAAAAAGTCAATCCGACCGCTGCCTTTAAAATTCAAGAAGCTCTCAAAATGATCAAAAAACAGGGGATGCCGAACTATTTCGGTTTTCAGCGTTTCGGGATTGACGGAGAGAACTATAAAAAGGGGCAAGCGATATTGGCAGGAGAACTGAAAGAGCGGAATAAAAAGCTGGCGCAGTTCTATGTCAACGCCTATCAAAGCTATCTATTCAACGATTGGCTCAGCCGTCGTGTTCAGATTTCCAAACTCATTGAGAGCTTCGGGATCGATGAACTTAGCAGTGTTTTACCTCTTCCTAAAGAGGAGTTGCAAGCGATGAAATCTCAAAAGCATCCGTTCAAACTGATCCACGGGGACGTGATGATGCACTATCCTTACGGTAAAATTTTCCATTATGAGTCTGATGAAGAAGTGGATCGTTTTTCAAAGCGTGATATTTCGGTTACGGGTTTGCTCAGCGGCAAGCGCGCTACTCGTGCCGCCTCATTCGCGGAGAGCATCGAAAAAGAGTATGACGCTATTACCAGCGGCATAGACGGAGCACGTCGTTACGGCTGGATTTTCCCTGAAGAGATCGAGGGGGAGTACAAAGAGAACGATGCATGGTTTGAACTCCATTTTACCCTTCCAAAAGGGTGTTATGCCACCGTGTTGATCGAAGAGATCGCTAAACGCCCAATCCAAACTGATGAATCACAGGAGTAATTATGAAACAGCATTTTACCTCGGCATTGTCCCAATCTTTTGGTCGTTTTGCCTCTAAAGAGCACGGAAAAAGATTTCAAAACTTCATTAATCGTACCTATGTACGTTCGATGGGATTGGACATGTCTGATTTTGATGCGCTGGAATCGTATCCGACTCTGAACGCTCTTTTTACCCGAAAATTTCGTCATATGAGAAAGTACTCAACCGATCCTCTCGATATGATCAGCCCGTGTGATTCCCTGATTACCGAATGCGGAGTGATTGAAGAGGATCTTGCGTTACAAATCAAAGGGATGAGCTACAGTGTTGATGGCGTATTGGGCGATGGGATCACCGCCGATTCGAAAAAAAGTGTCCACAACGGTCTTTTTGTCAACTTTTATCTCTCTCCGCGCGACTATCACCGTTATCACGCTCCTATCGATATGCAGGTTCTGCGTGCGGTTCATATTCCGGGAAAACTCTATCCCGTCAATATCCCTTCTCTCAAAAAACAGATGAATCTTTTTATCGAAAATGAGCGGGTTATTTTGGAGTGTTTGAACTCTGAGGGAAAACGGTTTTTCCTTATTTTGGTCGGGGCATTGAATGTCGGGGAGATGGAAGTGAGTTTTGAACCTCGTATCCGAACCAATACAACACTTACCCCAAGTCAATACAGCTATAAAGATCTTTATCTGAGCAAAGGGGACGATTTCGGATGTTTTCGAATGGGCTCTACTATCGTAATGCTATGTGAAAAAGATATGGTGGAACTCGGTATCTCAAGCGGGCACAATGTACGATTCGCCCAAACGATCGGGCGTCTTAAGTCCTAAAGAGGATGTCGAGTCGGACACTCAGATGTCCGTCTTGCTCGTAGATTTCAATTTCACTGTCAATCGGTGGATGAAGTTTGACCAATGCCCCTTGGATCGAATGAAAGACGTGGTTGAATTTTGGAAACATCGGTGCGTAAATCCGATCGATATGCCCCTGTTGGATGATATGGGCAAGCGAAGCGATACCGCTGTAATAGACGGTTTTATTGACTGAACGGTTGATCCGGTAGTCACGAAGAAGGTTGATGTTTTTAATCAATACCTCTTTCTCTTCTTCACACAGAACTTTATTCTCGTGTGCCCGATCAAGCTCTTCTTTGATTTCTTGTTCTACTATCTTTTGTCGTTCTTTGATCTCTTGATCCAGCAATGGATCATTATTTCGGATCAGCTCTATAATGCGATCGGTATCTAGGGGTTTATTGGAGGTGAGGTAGGTGTAGCGTTTCCCACCTTCATATTCATGATTTAATGCCTGTATAAGCTCTGCAACAATACTCAGATAAATAAATTTATCTTCTTTGTTTAGATCAAAAGTGACCCCATGAGCTGAGATAAGAGGCTTTGGACCGGAATACTTTAGAGGCATTAAATACTCCTTAAAAAAAAGTTTTGTAACTAATTATACATTAAATCTAAAGTGCATAATATCACCATCTTGCACAATATATTCTTTACCTTCCAAACGCATTTTCCCCGCTTCTTTGGATTTTGCTTCACCGCCACAGGCTACGAAGTCCACATAAGCGATCACTTCAGCACGGATAAACCCTTTTTCGAAGTCGTTATGGATAACAGCCGCCGCTTTAGGGGCAGTAGTATTTTTGTGGATCGTCCAGGCGCGGACTTCTTTGACACCCGCAGTGAAGTAGCTCATAAGTCCGAGTTTATCGAACCCTTTACGGATGATTTGCTCTAGCCCTGATTCTTCGACACCCATATCACGTAGGAATTCGTCACGCTCATCATCTTCCATACCGACGAGCTCTTCTTCGATTTTTGCACAAAGCTTGATTACCTCACAGCCGTGTTTTGCGGCGTGTTCGCGGAGACGTACGACGTATTCGTTGTCTTCGGTTAGACCGTCTTCATCGACATTCGCACCGTACATGATCTCTTTGGCACTCAAAAGGCGTACTTCGCTCATCAATTTTTCATACATTTCGCTGTCCGCTTTCGGGAAATTGCGGGCGAGGTTCCCCTCCGCCAAAAATTCCGCCAACTCTTCGGCAAAAGTCATCATAGCGGCGGCATCTTTTTCGTTTTTCGCCTGTTTTTTGAGGCGTTCGATACGGTTGGTCAACACTTCGATGTCGGCGAAGATCAGTTCGTTCTCGATGATCTCGACGTCAAGCAACGGATCGATACGCCCCTCGGTGTGAACGATATTATCATCTTCGAAACAGCGGACGATTTGCAAGATCACTTCGGTTTCGCGGATGTTGGAGAGAAACTTATTCCCCAACCCTTCACCTTTACTCGCACCCTTGACGAGACCGGCGATGTCGACGAAATCGAGGGTCGAGTACTGGATACGCTCAGGATTAACGATTTTAGCGAGTTCATTCAAACGGACATCAGGTACCGGAACGGTTGCTTTGTTCGGTTCGATCGTACAGAACGGGTAGTTTGCCGCTTCGGCGTTTTGTGCTTTGGTAAGTGCGTTAAAGGTGGTTGATTTTCCGACGTTTGGTAGTCCGACGAGTCCGATTGATAATCCCATTAATTATTTCCTTGTGTATTTAATTTTAGTAGCCATTCCATGCTCATTCGCACACCCGCACCCGTTCCGCCATAGGTGTGAACATCCCATGCGCTTTCGGTGTAGGCAGAACCTGCGATGTCGAAATGAACCCATTTCTCTTTCATATCCTCATCGATGAAGTTATCGAGAAAGAGGGCGCCGGTGATCGCTCCGCCGTAAGGTTTACTAGAGACGTTGCAGACGTCAGCGAGGTCGCTTTTGATCAGTTTTTTGAGGTGGCGGTTGAAGGGGAGGTTTCCGCAGTATTCACCGCTTTGCTCTGCCGCGCTGAGCCACTCTTGTTTGAGCGATTCGTTGTGCCCCATAACCCCTGTCGTATAAGGTCCCAGAGCGACCATACACGCACCTGTGAGGGTCGCGTAGTCGAAGATATAATCGGCTTTGACGTTCTCTTGAGCATACCCCAAAACATCGGCGAGGACGAGTCGACCTTCGGCATCGGTGTTGCGCACTTCGATGGTTTTGCCATTTTTGGCACGGAGAACGTCATCGGGTTTGTAGGCGTTTCCGCCGATCATGTTCTCGACCGCTCCGACAAACGCGTGCACTTCGATGTCGAGTTTTAGCTCGCTCACCGCTTTGATGATCCCCATTACGGCACACGCTCCCGCTTTATCCATTTTCATTGTCACCATCGAAGCGGCGGCTTTGAGGCTGAGCCCGCCGCTGTCGTAGGTGAGCCCTTTGCCCACGAGGGTGATCACTTTTTTAGGGTTTGCCGGTTTGTAGGCAAGATGGATAAGACGGGGAGGGTTGATGGATGCACGGCCGACGGCGAGCATGGCGTTCATCTTTTCATCCTCAAGAGCGGTGACATCTAGGATAGTGCATTCGAGATTATTGGAAGAAGCTAAAGCATCTGCCGCAACCGCCATCGCTTGAGGGGTCATATCGTATGGGGTTTGGTTGACCAAGTTACGGACGAAATTGGTCGCTTTGGCAATCGTTACACTTTGGTTGAAAAGGGACTCTAATGCTTCAAAATGCTCTGCGGATTCATTGGCAAACATAATATCTTTGAGTGGTGTGCTTTTCGGGTCTGATTTATAGGATTCAAATTTGTACCCCCCTAATATCACCCCATCGACCAGAGCGTTTACGTTCTCTTTGGTAATCGCAACTCTTAGAGATGCATAGCCGTAGCCCATAGCTGCTTTGAGTGCTGATGCCATGATAGATCGGTACAGTTCATTGCTCTCTTCTGTGATGGCGCAGACGAGGAGACGATGCTCATGCAATGTACATAGTTGCTCTGCTTCAGCTTTAAATCCTGCCTGTGTCAGAAGCGTTTTATGCGGGTGTGTTTCAAATTGTGCAGGTGTGACAAATTCCAATGTCAAATCGGCATTAAGTGAGGATACGGGTTGGTTATAGAGTTTGACGTTCACGGCGTTTCTCCAAAAGATTTTTTTCGATGCGGTTAAAGGTAAATGCGATACTTCCGACAATCGTTAATACTAACGGAATAGCAAAATACCAGTGACTCTTGATCCACGCGAGGAGTTTAAGTAGTTCATCTCCGAAATAATAGGCGGGTATAATGGTCAATGATGCCCAAAAAAGAGCACTGACGAAGTTGATGATCGCAAAATCACGTGAGGAATATTTGGTAAGTCCTATTGCCATTGGGATAACGGTTCGCATTCCGTACATATAGCGTTGCACGAAAATAAGCGGCCAGCCGTATTTTTTGAGGAGGAGATGGGCAATAGCGAATTTACGACGTTGAGCACGGAGTTTATCGTGAATATAGGCTTTGTTAAATCGTCCGATATAAAAATAGATCTGATCGCCGACAAATCCCCCCAGCGCACCGACTATGATCGCGATAGGTAAGATCATATCTCCGGTATGTGCCATGATCCCAGCCATAACAAGTCCAAGTTCACCCTCTAAAATACTCCATCCGAAAAGGACGATATAGCCATATTCTCTCAACCATTCGATAAATAAATGCTCCACTAATCTCCTTTAATTATCGAAATTCAAAATTTGTTTGGCTTGCATCATATCTTTGTCTCCGCGACCGGAGAGATTGACGATAATGAGTTTGTCTTTAATGTCGGTCATTTTTTTCAGGTACGCGACAGCATGAGAACTCTCAAATGCAGGGATAATCCCCTCTGCACGAGATAGCCAGACGAATGCATCGAGCGCTTCGGCATCGGTGATATTGTCATAAGTGACGTTATCGTTATCTTTGTGAAAGGCGTGTTCAGGTCCGATCCCCGGATAATCCAACCCTGCTGAGATGGAGTGGGCCTCGAGAATCTGTCCGTCGTCGTCTTGGAGGAGGTAGCTCATTTGACCGTGTAATACTCCCGGACGCCCTTTGAGGAGCGAACAGCCGTGTTTGTCGGTATCGACTCCGAGTCCTCCCGCTTCGATTCCGACACAGCGAACCTCTTTGTCTTCGAGGAAGTGTTGGAAGATTCCGATGGCATTGGATCCTCCGCCGATACAGGCAATGACGTAATCCGGCAGTCGGTTCTCTTTTTCCAAGATTTGCGCACGTGCTTCACACCCGATAATCGCCTGAAAATCGCGTACCATCATCGGATAGGGGTGCGGTCCCGCAACGGTACCGATGATATAAAACGTATCGCGTGCATGGGTAACCCAGTGGCGGATTGCATCGTTCATCGCATCTTTGAGGGTTTTAGATCCGCTCTCTACGGCGTGAACTTTGGCTCCGAGGAGTTTCATACGGAAAACGTTCAGCTCTTGTCGGGCAACGTCTTTGGCACCCATAAAAATTTCGCACTCCAAACCGAGCAAGGCGGCAATGGTTGCCGTCGCAACGCCGTGCTGACCCGCTCCCGTTTCGGCGATCACTTTTTTCTTACCCAAACGTTTTGCCATCAGCCCTTGGGCGATAACATTGTTGACTTTATGCGCCCCCGTGTGGTTCAAATCTTCGCGTTTGAGGTAGATTTTAGCCCCTAGCTCTTCGGAGAGGTTTGCGGCGTAATACAGCGGGCTCGGACGACCGACGTAATCACGCAGATAGCCGTCTACCTCACTCCAAAAGGTCTCATCAAAACGGATCTCTTTATACGCTGCTTCGAGTTCCAAGAGGGCGGGCATAAGGGTTTCAGGGACATAGCGTCCTCCGAAAATGCCGAAATGTCCGTCAACCGGATCAAATTTGGAAGGGGATGGGATATACATTAGTCGACTCCGATCACGGTATAGACTTCAACCAATTCACGAAGTTTGCTCTGACCGCTTAAAAAATCCAGACCCATGACAAAACACGCTTCGATACACTCGGCACCCACTTTGTTGATAAGGTTTGCGGCTGCATACGCGGTTCCCCCCGTCGCGATCAAATCATCGATCAATAATACACGGGGTTTTTCTGTCGTAGCGAATGCGTCAATATGGATTTCCACTTCATCCACGCCGTATTCGAGGGAGTATTTTTCCGATACGGTGGTGTAGGGGAGTTTCCCTTTTTTACGGATCGGGACGAATCCGACTCCGAGCATTTGGGCTAACGCGGCACCGAAGATAAAGCCGCGTGCATCGATCCCTGCTACGTGGGTAAGGTCATAGGACGCATAGCGTTCATGCAGATGGCGCATCAAGACACCGAACGCTTCACCGTCGCTTAGGAGGGTCGTAATGTCTTTAAACACGATTCCCGGTTTCGGGAAATCGGGGATGTCGCGAATGGCGTTGATTAAAATGGCTCTATCATTAATGGTAAGATTCATAAAGGTTTCCTTTTAAATAAGTGCGTCGATACGCCCTTCGAGCTCTTTGATTTTGTTTTGGAGGCGGTCGGTTTCGGAACGATGTTTAGAGTTACGTTGTTTGAGCGATTTCACTTCGTTGCGAAGATTGTTTAGCTCTTCGCTGAGGATGTCTACGTTCCCCAGTGCGCGTTGAAGCTGTATTTGGTATTTTCGGATCAGTACTTCAGCCTCTTTGAGGGTGAGTTTCATCATCTCGCTGGTTCGCTGTTCTTTAACAGTGATGCTCCGAAAATAGAACATTTTGACGAGAAAGAAAAGTGCCCCAAGGGTAACGATGGTGAGTAATGACCACTCTAAAAACATACCTTATCCTTTGATTGCCTCAATTTTATCCACGCGGCCGCAGTGGCGACCCCCTTCGAATACTCCCGCAATCCACGCATCGAGGATCGATTCGGCTACCCCTTGACCCACAATGCGTTCACCGAAGCACAAAACATTCGCATCATTATGACCGCGAGCAACGGTTGCGGTGTAAGCATCGTGGCACAGTGCGGCTCGGATACCGTGATGGCGGTTCGCCGCCATAGACATTCCGATTCCTGAACCGCAGATCAAAATCCCCTGAGAAGCAGGATCGGCGAGGACATTTTCACACACTTTTACCGCATAATCGGGATAATCGACACGCTCTTTGTCAAATGGTCCTAAATCGATTACCTCATGTCCTTTTGAACGGAGGAGCTCGACGGTAAAATCTTTCATATCGATTCCGGCGTGGTCGGTGGCAACGTAAAATTTCATAACTCTCCTTAGTTCAATAATAGATGTAAGACCGCATTGATCGGCCAGATGACCAACGGAATTTTGAGCGGTGTAACCAATATGATGATAATAGCAATCATTCCATAAGGTTCGGCTTTGACGAAAAATTCGGCAACGGCACGTATCTTATATTTGAGACTCATGTAGGTAATGAAATGGGCGCCGTCAAATCCCGGAATAGGGAGGAGGTTAAAGACGGCGAGGACGACATTGATCAAAAGAAGCTTCATCACAAAAAGGTAACCGAAAATATACAATAGACTATCGGATTCACTCGGTTGAGCGAGTGAAACGAGGACAACGGAAGCGAGGGTTGCTAAAAAGATGTTGTACGCAATCCCTGCCAAACTTACCTGCATCGCGGCATTATAGCCGCCGTTACGGAGTACGGTATGGGTATTGACCGGAACCGGTTTTGCCCAACCGAATAAAAATCCGCTCTCAGCTCCGAGCAACATGGGGATGAAATAGGTCATAAGCGGTACGAGGATCGATCCGAACGGGTCGATATGAATCAGTGGGTTGATACTTAAGCGCCCTTGATTTTTAGCGGTAGTATCGCCGTATTTATAGGCAACCCATCCGTGCATGATCTCATGACCGATGATGGCGATAAGTAAAGCGATTATCGCCGCAGCGATTTCGAGCGGTTCAATAAAGCTCATGTTTGTTTGCGGCGGCTTCGTCTTCGCGTACTCGCTCGATAACGGCACGTTTTAGCGGTTCTGCTTGTTCTAAATCGGTAGGTGTTTTTCCGATACGATCCCAGCGGACTTCATAATCAGCATTTAGGCTGAAGTAAACAAACCACGGTGTCCCTTCGATCAAACCGTACGGTACGGCTCCCCAAAATCGGCTGTCATTGGAGTGGTCTCGATTATCACCCATCATAAAGTACTGTTTTTCCGGCACTTGGATCGGGGCAAAGTTAAAGATTTCGCTAGGCATCATCCCATCGTTAACGATATGATCGTCGTGATGGATACCCGGATGTTCTTTGGTATAAGGATCTTTAACCCATGTTTTTCCATCCACGGTAATCAGCTCATAGCCGGCAAACGCTTTTGCCGCGTACTCATTCCCTTCTCTAGGGTGGAGATAGAGGACTTTGTCTTGTAAGAAAAGTTCATCACCCGCTAATGCAACACAGCGTTTAACGTAGTGCATCTGTGGATTATTCGGATAGCGGAAAATGACAATATCACCGCGCTTCGGTTCTGCTCCATCGATAATATGCCCATCCGTCCCCGGAATGAGAGGGATTTCGAGAAATGGAAGATGAGGGGTTGAGATACCGTAGGCAAATTTTTTGGCAAACAGATGATCTCCGACGAGGAGAGAATCTTTCATCGATCCGCTGGGGATACGGAACGCTTGAGCGATGAAAAAGATGACAAATAAAACGATGATAATCGTCCCTGTCCATGTATTGGAAAAACGATAAGCGCTATGGAGCCCATTAAATATTTTTTTCTTCAAAATCAGTTCTCTTCTTGTGCGTGAATTTGTGCGGCTTTGAGGGTGTTGGAGAGGAGCATTGCGATGGTCATCGGTCCCACTCCTCCCGGTACCGGAGTGATATAAGAGGTTTTAGGGGCAACAGCGTCGTAATCGACATCTCCGACGAGGCGACCATCAGGAGCACGATTAATCCCGATGTCGATCACAATCGCATCTTCTTTGACCATATCCTCACGGATCAGATTGATAACTCCCGCACCGACGAGGATAATATCAGCGTTGAGGGTGTGTTTTTTCAAATCATCGGTGAAGATGTGGCAGATTTCAACGGTTGCGTTGGCATTGAGCAAGAGCGATGCCATCGGTTTTCCTACGATGTTGGACGCTCCGACGACACAACAGTTTTTACCCTTGGGATCGATGTTGTATTCGCTCAAAAGTTCCATAACACCCAGCGGAGTGCAGGGAACAAATCCGTCCAATCCTGTCGTGAGGCGTCCGACATTGTAAGGGTGGAATCCGTCAACGTCTTTAGTCGGAGCGACTATTTCGAGGATTTTGGTGGTATCGATATGTTTTGGGAGGGGAAGCTGGATCAAAATTCCGTCGATATTGGGATTGGTATTCATCATTTCGATGGTTTTGACGATGGCATCTTGGGAAATATCATCGGGCATTTCGTGGGTTACAGAGTAAAATCCGGCACGGTCGCATGCTTTTTTCTTCATCCCGACGTAGGCTTGGCTCGCTGGATCATGTCCTACCAAAATCACCGCCAACCCTGGAACACGTCCTGTTTTGACTTTGAGTTCTTTGGCTCCGATAGAGACTTTTTCTTCGATTTTTTGTGCGAGCGCTTTACCGTCAAGAATTTGCATTTAATCACCGTCAAATTGTTTTTGGGTATGATACCGATAAAAGACTAATATTTGGTTAAAGGGATCAGGTGCGCGGGGTTTTTCTACTATTTTTGACCTTTACACTTTCGTATGGGGAGTCGTTTATTACGAAAGAAGAGTATGCCGCAGGTCTCTATCATAACCCACGCGGAGTAGGGTGTCAACTGTGTCACGGTGAAGAGGGGGAGGGGAAGCTGATCGCCCATTACCGTGATGAAGGTGAGAAAAAAGTATTTGCCGGAAAACCGCTTCGTAAACTTCCGTTTCGAGATTTTTATTTGAAACTCAACAGCCGTATCGTAGGTATGCCACGCTATTATCTCACCGATACCGAAATCCAAACGCTCTACTATTATCTCCATCGCGAGGAGTTTAAACGTGCCGCTCAACAACCTCCAAAAGCTAAATGATCTGATCGAAGCGGGTGATCTTTCCACCCTTAAAACGTTGGTAAACCCTATAAAACGTCGTCTCAACACGACACTATCGTTTCGCTCGGCGATGATGGTCTCCACCCATAACCTTAAACACCTCTCTAAAATCCCGACTCTCGAAGCAGAGTGTCTGATGCTCAATCTCGAAGACGGGGTAAGTGCGGAGCAAAAGCCCTATGCGCTCGTGCTGTGTGCGATGGCATTGGCTTCGAATCCCGTGATCGATAAAAAATTGGTCGTTCGTGTCAATCCGCTCGGTGAGGGGGGCGAGGAGGAGATAGTGTTTCTCAACCCGTATATGCCTGATGCAATCCGTATACCGAAAATACGGAGTGTTGAAGAGGTTCGCCGTGTCTTGGAATTGGTGGATGAGGGGATCGAAATCCATCTCTCGATAGAGACGAAAGAGGCGTGGTTGGCAATGGGGACATTGGCGATTGATTCTCGGATAAAGGTATTTTATCTGGGTGTTCTTGATCTGTTCGCCGATTTGGGACTCTCTCAGAGTCTTTTACTTCCCGATAATCCTGTGGTTCAGTATATACTCTCTCATTTTCTGATGACAAGCCGTGCGTGTGGAGTCAAACCCGTTTCATTTGTTTATCAAGATTACAAAAACCACGACGGACTCCGAAATTGGCTGGAGTTGGAGAAAATGATCGGATTTGATGCCAAAGGGTGTATCTCTCCCGCTCAAGTGAGTCTCATCCATGAGATTTTCGGACACTCTGAAGCGGAAATAGAGCGATGCCGAGACATCATCAGGTTGTTTGAAGAACACTCGACGCGCGGGATCAGCGGATTCGTGGATGAGCGATACGGGTTTGTCGACGAGCCGATTTATAAGGGTGCGTTGGCGGTTTTAAGCGATTTATTTAGGTAGTTTTTGTCCAGTTTTTAATTTTTTTTCGAAGCAATTTTTCCGTGCGTTTGCGTTCTGTGATGTCTTGGACGATAGAGAGGTTGTATGCTGATCCCTCATAGAGAAAATAGCTTGCATGAACTTCTACCGGTATCTGTTTTCCCTCTTTGGAGATATGAGCGGTTTCAAATGTCTGTGCATGGTTCAGTTTTAAAAACTCCCAATGTTCTCTCCAATGCTCAAGCTGATAGTGGGCATCGATGTCAGAGATGCTCATCGATAAAAGCTCATCTCGGCTGTATCCCAAAACGCGGCAAGCTACTTGGTTGATATACATCAACTGTCCCTCTTCGGTTACAAGGATAATTTGATCTTTGATCCGATCTAAAAAATGTTCAAGCACGGCAAGGCGGTGCTGCTCGTATGATTTTGTATCAATGTTAAGGTAGTTTGATTTTTTCAAAGGATGAGGGCTCATGGTTACTCCTTGTATCCATTGTTAAAGTGGGTATGAAAGTGTTCAAATTCTGAGGCTTCGAGAGGTTTGGCGAAATGATACCCTTGTACTTCGTCACATTTGAAACGTTGTAAAATATTCAATACTTCTTGGTTCTCGACCCCTTCGGCAATGGTTTTAAGGTTGAGATTTTTTGCCATTTGGATAATGGTACTGACGATGACAACATCTTCTTGATCCTGCATAAGATCTCGAATAAAAGATTGATCTATTTTGAGTTTATCGACGGCAAAACGTTTTAGATATGCCAAAGACGAATACCCCGTTCCGAAGTCATCAATGGAGAGTTGAATTCCCAGCGCTTTGAGTGATTGGACTGATTGAAGTGTACTTTCAATATTGTGCATCATAGTTGATTCTGTGAGTTCCAATTCAAAAAATCGAGGATTTAATCCCGATAGTTTGAGTGCATTTTTTACAACGATTTCGAGATTTCCCCTTTTAAATTGCATTGCGGATGTATTAACGGCAACATTAATAGTGATACCATTACTATGCCAATAAGCCGCTTGGCGGCATGCTTCTTCGATGACCCACTCCCCGATAGGGACGATCAGCCCACTCTCTTCAGCTATCGGGATAAAGCTCATCGGAGGGATCATTCCCAGATGCGGATGATTCCATCGTATTAATGCCTCAACTCCTGTGATAGTGTTGGTAGACAAATCGATTTGCGGTTGATAATGGAGGATAAATTCATTATTTTTGAGAGCACTTTTGAGGTCACTGAGGATTTTAAATTGTCCGGTGATATTTTGGTTCATCGCTCGGGTAAAGCATCGATAGGTGTTTTTACCTGATTCTTTCGCTTTGTACATCGCGGTATCGGAGCTTTTGAGAAGTGATTCAAAACTATCTCCGTGATCAGGGTAGATGGCAATACCGATAGATGCTGAGGCGGAAAGGAGATGGTTTTGGAGAGCGAACGGTTGTTCGAACGCATGGATAAGTTTGTCGGCGATTGCAATGACATCCTCTTTGTCGTTAATGTCGGGTAGTATGAGGAGAAACTCGTCTCCCCCCTGACGGCTGAGGGTATCACTCTCTCGGATACACTCTTTGAGGCGTGATGCGACACTTTGTAACATAGCGTCCCCCACGGAGTGCCCTAACGAGTCATTGATGGTTTTAAACCCATCTAAATCGATAAAAATCAGGGCGGCTTTGTTTTCATGTCTCTTTGCAGATGTGATGGTTTGCTCCATCCGATCTTGGGCAAGGACACGGTTCGGTAATCCCGTGAGAGCATCATGATGCGCCATGTGCTCAATCTGTTTTTCGATCATGCTGCGTTTAGTAATATTATGCCCGATAGCCAATGCTCCGATGATGGCACCGGTGTCGTCACGTTCAGCGACCAAGTGCAAATCATGAATCACATGTCCACCGTCATTCATACGATACCATTCAACCGTAAAATGGTCATCCTCACCGCTAGCAATAACCGATTTTATGCGTTCTTGATACTCTTCTGCGCTCATTGAGAGCATATTGATATAAACTCCCCACTGTGATTGCGGCAGTGCATTGAGCGCTACATCGAGGGGGATGCCGGTTTGCTCAGAATACGCCGGATTGGCATAAATACGGTGACATTCATGGTCATAACGCATAATGATATTCGGAGAGTTTTCCGCAAGGGTACGAAACATCTCTTCACGGGCATTGAGGTCTTTTTGCAACTGTTTTTGAACCGTAATATCTCTTCCGATGGCGAGGATACCCTCTATTCTTCCATCCATACCGAATTCAGGAACATGACTGTGCTGAAAATAGTACTCATAGCCTTCATCGTTTACAAATTTCACTTCTATCTCATCCGGTTCGCCTGATCGGAGGACTTTCTCAAGGCTTTTCATCACTTTGACTACATCCTCAGAAGGGACAAGTGTCGTTTCGGCGGGTGTTTTGCCCAAGAGTATCGATGAGGGTTTTCCGCTGAGACGTTCTACCGCCGGATTGACATACGTACGACGGCAGTTACGATCATAGCGATAGATAGGGTCTTTTGCATTTTCAGCTAAAGAGCGGAATTCCTGTTCCCTTTGGATGAGGTTAGACTCCATCTGTTTTCGCTCTGTAATATCACGAGCTATTCCCAATGTCCCCATAAGTCTTCCGTCTTGATGGTAGATCGGAGCTTTGCGTATCTCCATAATTCCTAGGGTATTGTCTTTGGGATAGATAACCATCTCTTCGGTGATGATGAGCCGTTTTTCACTGATCGCCTCTGCATCACTTTGTCTGCAAAAATCGGCTGATTCATGATTATAAAAATCATAATCACTTTTACCGATGAGTTCGTTTTCTTTTACCCCTAAAAAATCTTCATACGCCGCATTACAGCAAAGATAAATACCTGCTTCGTCTTTCATCCAAATGAGATCGGGGATACTAGAAAATAGAGCGGATAGTTTTGTAGTTACCTCTTCGAGCTGATGAGTATGGTTTTCAAGGATAGGCATTATGATTCTTTCCCATAAAAGTTCGTATGATAGAGTTCAAAATCATCCGCGCTCATCGGTTTGGCGAAATGGTATCCTTGTACTTCGTCGCATCCAAACTCTTGTATGATGGAGAGTACCTCTTGGTTTTCCACCCCCTCGGCAATAGTGGTGAG
Organism: Sulfuricurvum sp.; assembly: GCF_036279695.1. Taxonomy (GTDB): domain Bacteria; phylum Campylobacterota; class Campylobacteria; order Campylobacterales; family Sulfurimonadaceae; genus Sulfuricurvum. The sequence goes on along the minus strand of NZ_DASUIQ010000025.1, from coordinate 3,187 downwards.
GTTGAGGTTTTTTGCCATTTGGATGATCGTTTTGACGATAGCGGCATCATCTCGATCCTGTAAAATATCACGAACAAACGATTGATCGATTTTCAGCTTATCGACGGCAAAGCGCTTGAGGTACGAGAGGCTCGAATACCCTGTACCGAAATCATCAATCGAGAGTTGAACACCCAGTGCTTTTAGGTTACGAACCGATTGAAGCGTGTTATCTGCATCGTGCATGATGATCGATTCGGTAAGTTCGAGTTCGAGATGATGCGGATCGATTTGGGAAGCAAAGAGAGCATTTTTGACAATCTCTTCGAGATTTCCCCGTTTAAATTGCATTGCAGAGATATTAACCGCAACACAAAGCTCAATCCCCATTTTTTGCCAAAGTGCGGCTTGGCGACAAGATTCTTCGATGACCCATTGACCGATGGGGACGATCAGCCCACTGCCCTCGGCAATCGGGATAAAGCTCATCGGCGGCATCATCCCCATCATTGGATGTTGCCATCGTATCAAGGCTTCAACACCAATAATACGATTACTGGATAGATCAATCTGCGGTTGATAAAAAAGGATAAATTCCTTATTCTCTAGTGCGTTTTTGAGATCATTCTGGATCTTGAATTGGTCGAGGATATTTTGGCTCATTTGCTGGGTATAAAAATGGTATCCGTTTTTGCCCGATTCTTTGGCTTTATACATTGCAGTATCGGCACTTTGGAGCAGCATTTCATACGTTTCACCGTGATCGGGGTAAAGGGCTATTCCGATGGAGCCTGATACAGAGAGGGTATGGGTGTTTATCTCGAACGGTTTTTCCAATATCGTGAGAATTTTTTTGGCTATCGAGACGATAGCATCGTTTTCTTGGATGTCTGATAGGATTAACAAAAACTCATCGCCCCCCTGACGACTGATCGTATCGCTCTCTCGTATAGACTCTTTGAGGCGTGACGAGACGTTTTTGAGCATCAAATCACCTACGGAATGACCTAGCGTATCATTGATCGCTTTGAAGCCGTCAAGATCGATGAAAAGGAACGCTGCTTTGGCATTTGTGCGTTTGGCATGCACCATAATCTGTTCGGCTTTAATTTTGGCAAGAGTTCGATTCGCCAATCCTGTAAGAGCATCGTGGTGAGCCATATGTTCGATTTGCTGTTCCGCATGTTTTCGTTCGGTGATGTCACGAGAAAGTATAATATAGGTGCCGCTCGATTTTCTTTTTGATGCGGAGAGTTCGAAGTATTTTCTCCCCTCCGGTAAATTGATATACATCGTATTTCCGATAGATTGTCCTGCTTCATCTACCTCTCGCAAGGTTTGAAACGAGACCTCCGCCGAATCGTGAGGCAATATGTGACGGATATTTTTTCCGATGAGATGGCTTTTTTGGGATGCTAAAAGGGTCTCATCTTGCGCCCAGATGTTGAGATAGGTTCCCTCAGCGTCTAATTCGAAAAGGAGATCAGGGATTGTGTTGATAATCTCTTCACTAAATTCAAGTGCTTGTTGTAATAGTTCTTCTTGTTGTTTTGTTTTAGTTATATCGCTGGCAACCGTCAAAACACCTCTAACGGTACCATCACTATTTAATTCAGCTACGCCTCTTTGGTTTAAGTAAATAGTTTTTCCATTTTCTTCTTGAAAGGCAAGCTCAATAGTTGAAGATTTTTTAGTTTGAATGATTGTTTTGAGATATTGTTCGTATGTTGAAACATAATTTGAAATAACCCATGATTTCTGTGCAGGACTCTTTCCGATTGCCTCCCCTCGAGTGATACCGTTTATACGCTCGTATGCCGGATTGACATAGACTCTTTTTAAGTCACAATCATATCGGACAATAGCATCAGGAGAATTTTCTGCCAAAGAGCGGAATTCCAACTCTTTTTGAAGCAAAAGCTCTTCTTGTATTTTCCGTTCAGTAATGTCTAAAATGGTGCCGATTTGACCTAGCGCTTCGCCTGCTGCGTCACAATAGATTGCTTTATGAAACATCACCGTATGATCTATACCTTGTGCATCTCGCAATTGGGTCTCGTATATTTGGATCCCGCCATTGCGAAATAACTCCGCGTCTGCGTCAAAAAATACCTGTGCTTGCTCCGTAGGGAAGATGTCAAAAACTCCTTTTCCGATCAGCTCTTCTTTATTTTTGCCGTAAAACTCTTCGAAGGCTTTATTGAATCCTTTGTATCGGGTCTCTTTGTCTTTTAAAAAGATCGGCACCGGAATGGCGTTCAATAGCGATTCGAGGAAGCGATTTTGTTCTAATAATTGTTTTTCGATCTCTTTGAGACTCGTAATATCACGTCCCGTTGCCAGAACACTATGTATATTACCGTCTTCACTTGTTTCAGGGACGATGCGTATTAAACTTGTAAGCATTCGCCCTGATGCATCCGGCCACGTATGCTCGATTTCAGCCTGAACCCCTGTGGTTATCACCTCTTTGATTTTTTCTTCGTAGGCTTTTGCCTGCGGGGAAGCGAAATATGAGGTGGGTTTTTTCCCGATAATATCTTCAATGCTCAGCCCCATTGCGTGAGAGAGAGCCGGATTGGCATAGAGGCGTCTGCACTCATGATCGTAACGTGCGATGGTATCGGGCGTTTGCTCCGCAAGGGCTCGGAATTCGCGTTCACGTTCCGCTAGTTTTTGCTCCATCTTTTTGCGTTCAGTGATCTCATTGTTTTGCGATACGATACAAGCTCTGCCGTTAATACTCACCAGTGTCGCCGATACGGATGCATATCCTGTTGAGCCGTCTTTACGTTTATAGCGAAAATCGAAATCTTGGATGACACCGTTTTTTTGAAGGGTAGTAAAAAAAGTCTCCCGATCTGCAAGATCATACCAAATATTGATCCCGTCAAAAGCGTTGCGATTGATGACCTCTTCTCTCTCATACCCCGTATAAGTGAGAAAACTATCGTTTACATCGATATAGCGGCTTGTTTCGAGGTCATTGATCGCAAGGGGAACGGGACTGTTCATAAATGCTTTGAGAAATTTTTGTTCATTATCACGGAGTAGGGCTTCTTTGTGGTTACGCTCACTAATATCTCGAACTAATGCCATGTTGTAGCCGATACCGTTGTATACGAAATAGTTAGCATTTACTTCGACGGGAATAATATTTCCCGTTTTACTTCGGTGTTTTGATTCGACTAGAGCATTTTTGTACTCT
>NZ_DASUIQ010000024.1:0-10210 GCF_036279695.1 Sulfuricurvum sp. | reverse complement strand
CGTCTTGCTAAAGGAAAAAGCATTGAAAGTTGAGATCGAAGGTCAACCTTATCGCTATATCAGCGAAAATTCCGGTGATTGCGGTCAGGATTGCGCTTTTTTGCTGACCAAGCAAAATGAGAAGTATAAAGAGGATGCTCTAAGTCGCGGAGCGTACTCTATCATTTCTCCCGATGAGTGTTGGAAACTTTTCGGACTTGATCGTCTTTGTGTGATCGGAATTACGGGAACCAACGGTAAAACGACGACCGCCAGCGCGATTTATTCGCTATTGCTTGATTTAGGGCACAAGGCGGCTATGCAGGGGACGCGCGGATTTTTTATGAACGACGCTCCGGTGGAGGGGAAAACCCTAACTACCCCGACGGTACTAAATACCTATCGTCACATGGCACACGCGATTGCGTCAGGGTGCGAGTATTTCGTGATGGAAGTGAGTTCTCATGCCATCGAGCAGGAACGTATTGCGGGGATTGTGTTCGGTCTAAAAATCTTGACCAATATCACCCAAGATCACCTCGATTATCACTCTAGTATCGAAGAGTACATCCGAATTAAAAATCTCTTTTTTCAAGATGAGACGAAAAAACTGATCAACAAAGATGAGCCTCGAGCGCAGTTTAATATGAAAAATGCGTTCAGTTATGGGGTTGAGAACCCTGCAACCTATAAAATCATCGCCTACTCATTGAACAACGGAGTAAGCGGTGTGATGAAACATTTCGAAGAGCATGTTCCGTTTGTCACCTCATTGCACGGTTTTTTCAACCTCTATAATATCACTGCCGCCTTTGCCGCAGTCCATTTGGTTACTAATGAGAGTTTGGAAAAAATTGCCGATGCATTGGAAAATTTCGGCGGTGTCAGCGGACGGATGGAGGTGGTGAGCGAATCACCTCTCGTTATCGTCGATTTCGCTCATACTCCCGATGGGATGGAACAGGTTCTTAATGCGCTCAAAGAGAAAGAGGTTCTGGTCGTCTTCGGAGCAGGGGGAGATCGTGACCGAACCAAGCGTCCGATGATGGGGAGAGTCGCAAGTACGTACGCTAAAAAAGTGTATGTGACGAGTGATAATCCCCGTTTTGAAGATCCCGATGCTATTATCGAGGACATTCTCTCAGGGATTGAGGAACGAAGCAACGTCTATGTCGATGTCAATCGCCGCAGTGCCATAGCGCAAGCGCTCAAAGATCGCAGCGGGGATGAAGTGGTTTTGATCCTAGGCAAAGGGGATGAGACCTCACAGATCATATACGATCAGCATCTTCCGTTCGATGATCGTGTTGTTGCAAGAGAGTTGTTAAAAGAGATTTAAAACAACAAGTTGCTTACTGGAGCTTAATATGCACTGGTAGGATTTGGCTATAATGCCGTAATTATTTTACGGTGCAGTAGTACATCGATTTTGAAGGAGCAGTTGATGGGTCTTCCACAACCGGCATTTTATATTTTCAAGTGTGAACAAAGCTCTCCTCCGGGGATGCCTAAACCGAGCTGTGTTAATCCGCACACACAGGATTTGTTTCAACATTTGGCGCAAACATTGATGCAAAAGGGCTTGATTGCAACGGTGCAACCGATCCGTACCTCGTGTATGAATCGCTGTAACGTCGGACCGATCATGCTCGTAGAACCGGGTCATGTGATGTATGCGGGGCTTACCAAAGAAAAAATAAATGAAATTATTGATCGTCATATCATCGGCGGCGAAGTGGTACAAGAGTATGTTATCCCCTCAGAACTGTGGGATGCACCGATCACTCCTGCTGATATGATGAAGCAGATGGGCAGATAAATCATGTTAATCGAAATGCTTTACAGTAAAATTCACCGCGCTACCGTAACCGATGCTAATCTCAATTACGTCGGTTCTATTACGGTGGATGAAGAGCTTTTGGAAGCGTCCAAAATGCGTGTCGGTCAAAAAGTGGAAATCCTCAATATCAATAACGGTGAGCGCTTTTCGACCTATATTATCCTCGGTGAACGGGGCAAGCGTGACATTTGTCTAAACGGTGCGGCGGCTCGTAAAGTGCATAAGGGCGATAAGATTATTATCGTCGCCTATGCAACCTACAATGATGCCGAGCTTGAAAATTACAAACCTACGGTTGTTTTACTCGACGATGAGAACAGTATCACCGATATAATCGAGAAGATATAAGCTCCCTCATGGTACTATTTCGCTAAAAAAATAGTGGGATAAAAATGGAGCAGTTTGAAGCATTCTTAGCAGCGCACCTTCCTTCTGCTGCATCTTTTCACCCCCACTATGAAAGCTCACTGCATCAAATGCTGATCGGTGGCGGAAAACGGTTTCGCCCCGCACTTCTTTTAGGCGTTGTGCGAGCTTATAATCCCCTTTTAACCCAAAGTGCTTACCACGCGGCATTGGCGATTGAACTACTGCATACCTACTCTTTAATTCACGATGATCTTCCCGCGATGGACAATGCCGATTTGCGTCGAGGGATGCCGACGCTTCATAAAACGTATGATGAAGTGAGTGCCATTTTGGCGGGGGATGCTCTGAATACCTATGCGTTTGAAGTGCTCTCCAATGCTCCGTTCTCGGATCGGGTCATAGTCAAGCTGGTTCGTTCTCTCTCTCACAACGGCGGAGTGAAGGGGATGGTTTTAGGACAAGCGATCGATTGTCATTTTGAAAATCAGCGACTTGAACTAGAACAGGTTAAAATGCTCCATATCCACAAAACGGGTAAATTGATCGCGGCATCGCTTCAAATGGGTGCGTTTATCGTCGGACGAGACGATCTCGCTGCGGAGTTGTATGATTTCGGGATTGATATGGGATTGCTGTTTCAAATCCAAGACGATATTTTAGACGTGACCCAAAATGATGAGCAGGCGGGTAAAACAACCAATAACGATCAGGCTAAAAACAGTTTTGTCACATTGCTCGGCTTTGATAAAGCTATGGATGAAGCAAATACATTAGCCGATAAAATTATTCAACAAATGACAAGTTTTGATGAGAATTTGCAACGCGAATTGTCACCAACACTTAACCACTACATTAATCGACACAAGGACTAACCGATGAGTACTACAATGCGCCAAAAAATGGCAGATACGATCCGCTTTTTAGCGGCAGATATGGTTCAGCAAGCTAACTCAGGACATCCGGGTGCACCGATGGGATTGGCGGATATTGCCGTGGTTCTCTCCGAACATCTCACCCATAATCCGAAAAATCCCAAATGGCTCAATCGCGACCGTTTGGTCTTCTCCGGCGGACACGGGACGGGATTGATCTATTCTTTGTATTACCTCTGGGGATACGGATTGGAGATCGAGGATTTGAAAAACTTTCGTCAGCTCGACTCTAAAACTCCGGGGCATCCTGAGTATGGTCATACGGCGGGAATTGAGATTACCACCGGTCCTTTGGGACAGGGGATTGCCAATGCGGTCGGCTTTGCGATGGCGTCAAGCTATGTCGGACACAAAGTCAACTCCGAAACGGCAGAGTTAATCGATCACAATGTTTACTGCTTGTGCGGTGACGGTGATTTGGAAGAGGGGATCAGTTATGAGGCGTGTTCGATTGCCGGCCACATGGGATTGGACAATTTGGTACTGATTTACGATTCAAACCGTATTACAATCGAGGGATCTACAGAGCTGAGCCTCAGCGAAAATATGCGAGATCGTTTCGAATCTCAAAACTGGGCCGTTCTGGAGATCGACGGACATAATTTCGAAGAGATCGACGGTGCGTTGACGCAAGCGAAAATGATTAAACGTCCGGTGCTTATCATCGCCAATACCGTTATCGCCAAAGGGGGCGGTAAAATGGAAGGATCTCACCATGCTCACGGAGCGCCGTTGGGGCATGATGTTATTAAAACCGCTAAAACGGCAGCCGGTTTTGATCCTGAAAAAACATTCCATGTCGATGCAGATGTGTTGGAGCGTTTCCGCTGTGCAATCGAAAAAGGGGACTTGGCGGAACGGGAGTGGAATCATCGCATCAATGAACTTCCATTGGTGGAACAAAACGAAGCGTATGTGCAGTTGATGAATCCGGATTTCGGACGTATCCAATGGCCGACCTTTGAAAAGGCGGACGCGACCCGTAATACCAACGGTATTATTTTGAATGCGATTGCCAAAGCGATTCCCGGATTTATCGGCGGATCGGCAGACCTTGGACCGTCTAATAAAACTGAACTTGCCAATATGGGCGATTTCCCTAAGGGCAAAAATATCCATTTCGGTATCCGTGAACACGCGATGGCATCGATTACGAACGCTATGGCACTTTACGGTCCGATTATCCCTTTTAGCGCGACGTTCTTCGTCTTCAGCGACTATCTCAAACCATCCGCGCGTATTGCGGCACTGAGCGGTATTCAGCACTTCTTTATCTGGACACACGACAGTATCGGCGTCGGGGAAGACGGTCCTACCCATCAGCCGATCGAGCATTTGAGCCAATTTAGAGCATTGCCGAATTTCTATGTCTATCGTCCGGCGGCCGGTGCTGAAAACGTCAAATGTTGGCAAAAAGCCCTCTCGATGAAACACTCACCTTCAGCGTTTGTTTGTTCGCGTCAAAATCTTCCGTTGCTCCCAGCGGCGGTTCGCGGGGATGTCGAAAACGGGGGGTATTTGTTGGTAGAGCGTCCTAATGCTACCGTTACGATTATGGCATCGGGTTCTGAGGTCGGATTGGCGATTGAGTCTGCCGAGCTTCTCTCAACACGAGGTGTTGCGGCAAATGTCGTGAGTGTCCCGTGTTTTGATTTGTTGTTGGAACAAGCACCGAGCTATATTGACTCTATCATTAAACCGTCTACGAAAAAAATCGCTATCGAAGCGGCTCGCGGCTTGGAATGGTACCGATTTGCCGATACCGTTGTCGCTATGGATGGATTCGGTGCAAGTGCCCCTGCGGATAAATTGTTTGAGAAATTCGGATTTAGCGCAGAAGCCGTTGCGGCAAAAATCTGATGCAAGATTCTGCCGAGTATCTTGAAAAAAAACGTTTCTTTGATTCGTTGATTACCCTTTACGGGCGCAATGTGGCGGTTGAGGTATTACGTGACGATGCGGTGAAGATTCATAAACTTCACCTCTCCAAGAGCAACCGCACTGATGAGACGATCGAAGAGATTATGGCTTTGGCCGAGATGCGCGGTGTGGAGATCAAATATCACACCAAAGAGTCATTATCCCGTATCTCGAAAAACAGCGCTCAGGATCAAGGGGTCGCGATTGACGTCGTGAGCCAAAACTACCGAAGTGCCTCCAATATTCCGACCGATCTACCTGATGCTTTTCGTCTTTTAGCCCTCGATGGGATCAATAATCCTCAAAATTTGGGGATGATTGTCCGATCCGCTGCGGCGAGTCGAATCGATGGGATCGTATTGCCTCGTCGCAACAGCACCAAACTCTCTCCCTTGGTGATGAAAGCGAGCGCGGGAACCCTCTTTAAAATCCCCATCTATTACTGTGAAGATTTATCTGAAATATTGGCGCTGAGAGATACGGCAATCATTACCCTCTCCTCACATGCCAAAGATGACATCCATTCGCTAAAAATACCCTCTCGCGCTATTTTTGTATTGGGGAATGAAACTGAAGGGGTAAGCGACGCGGTGATGCGTGCATCAACCCATAGTGTGAGTATTCCGATGCATCGGGGTGTTGAGTCTCTCAATGTTGCCGTGACGGCAGGGATTGTCAGCTTTCTACCATAAGATTGTAAGGACGCGCTATGGCGTCAGTTACTTCGCCAATACTCATGTGGCGGCTTTTACGTAAAAACTCCCGCCCCTGAAAAAAGATAAGTACCGTCGGAATGGCAAAGACGCTAAAATGGGATGCGATTTCGGGTGTTTCGGAGATGTCGATACTCTCGATGACAAAAGAGGGGAAATTATCCATAATCGCTTCGGTCAGTTTCGGCTTAAGGGCATGGCATACGTTGCAGGTAGGTGCGCTGAAATAGAGCATAACCGCATCATGGGTATGGAGTGTTTGGTTGAGTGTATCTAATGTTTGCATAAAGGGATTATAATGAAATTCAGCCGTGCCTACGTTGAAATAACCAATATTTGCGGGCTATCGTGCAGTTTCTGTCCCCCAAAAGAGTACCCCTCTCAAACTATGAGTGTGGATTTTTTCAAACAAGTGCTACAAGAGTTAACGCCCTATACCGATGAGATAGCACTGCACGTAATGGGTGATCCGATGGTGCTGAGCAATCTGGGAGAGTATCTCGATAGCGCTCACAGTGCAGGACTCAAGGTGATGATTACCACCAGCGGGTTTTATCTGGATGAGTCGCGGCGCGAGGTTTTGTTCCATCCCGCATTGCGTCAAGTGAACATCTCCCTCAACAGTTTCAATAAAAACAGTGTTTCACGAACCTTTGACGCGTATATGGAACCGATATTGAGACTATGTGATGAGAAGCTTTCACGCGGAAATGACTTTTTTATCAATCTGCGCCTTTGGAATCTGGATGAGGAACGCAGTGAAAAAGAGTTTAATGAACGGTTGTTTGAGCTTTTGGAGAGCCATTTTTCCCTAGAAGCGGGGTTAATCGTTTCTCAGATCAGCGGCGAGCGGCAATCGATCCGTTTGGCTTCCAAAATATTGCTCCATTTTGATCGCTATTTTGAGTGGCCTAATCTTGAAAATACAACCCTTACCCACGGCTATTGCCACGGTTTAAACAAACAAATCGCTATACTGGTTGATGGGAGAGTGGTACCTTGTTGCTTGGACTCCGAGGGGATTATGAATCTTGGTAACCTTAGTGAGACAAATTTGGGTAAAATTCTGACATCGAAACGCTCAATGGCTATAACCGAGGGATCTTCCAAGGGTGTATGTGTCGAAGAGCTATGTCAAAAATGCCGTTACAAAGATAGATTTAATAAGGAGGTATGATCATGATCAAATGTTATGTCCGTAATGAAAACGCGATAGCATTCATCGATACCATGTCAGAACTCGACGGGGATGTTATCGATAAAGTTATCTGGATCGATATGTTAATCCCGACCTATGATGAAATCGTTTTTATCGAGAATACGTTTAACATCAAATTTCCGACCAAACAAGAGACCGAAGAGATTGAGATCAGTTCGCGCTATTGGGAGGAGAGTGACCGTATTGAAATCAATAGTTATTTCTTGATTTCAAAACTTGAACACTCCCACAATGAGACCGTATCGTTTATTCTCTACCATAATCTTTTGATTTCTATCCGCTATACCAATCTCTATACGTTTGATGAGTTTAACCGGAAATTTTTTGCGACACCGAAACACTTCGAGACGGGATACGATATTTTTTGTCAAATCTTGGATATCCGTATCGATGCGGATGCCGATATTATCGAAAAGCTTTCACGCGATATTACCCGTTTGCGTAAACACGTTTTGACCGACTACTCCAATGAAGACGAAGAGATCTTGGCACGCATTTCATCACTCGAAGATTTGAATATGCAGATACGGGAAAACCTCAATGATAAACAGCGTATTTTGAGCTCTTTTTTGAAATCGAATAAGTATAAACATGCTCTGAAACACGATGTTACCGTTATGCTTAAAGATATTAAGTCCCTGATCGATTACACCGACTTTAATTTTGAGCGTCTTGATTACCTCCAAAACATCTTCGTCGGCGTTTTGAGCATCGAGCAAAATAAAGTTATCAAGATGTTTACGATCGTTAATGTCGTTTTCCTCCCGCCGACCTTGATCGCGAGTATTTACGGGATGAACTTCGATATTCTTCCGGAACTGCATTGGCAATACGGCTATGTGCTCTCGATCGTTATGATGATCATTTCATCGATTCTTCCGGTGTATGTTTTCAAACGAAAAGGGTGGATTTAATCCTCCCCTCAATTATGGTATGATTCTCTATTACCATTTATAAAAAGGACAAAGAATTGGACAGGCGGATACGCTATTTTATTGAAGACTATTGGGATATATTCGTCGGAATACTCTCAATGGCTCTTGCTTTTTTCTTCCACTCTTTTGGAGACGGTACGATGGCAACTGTATTTGCCGCTATCGCTATCGCTTCTCTCTCTCTGACGGTTGCCGAGGTAGCTGACATCCTCTCTGAACGGCTACAAGAACCTTATGGCAGTTTTGTTCTCACCTTTAGCGCTGTTGCGGTAGAGATTATTCTGCTCTACATCATTTTATTGGAAGTTCGTCACTCACCCGAAGTATTAGAAACGGTCAAGGGGGGGATCATCTCGGCGGTTATCGTCGATTTGAACGTTCTCCTCGGACTTGCCGTCTTTTTAGGGGGGCTAGCCTATACGCAGCAGCAGCACAATAAAGAGACCTCCAGTGCCTACAGCACCGTTTTATTTGTCGCTTCGAGCTCATTGTTGGTTCCGGGACTGCTCAGCCATACCGATCACGGGAGTGCATCATTAACGCATGTAAGCCATTTGATTGCAGGGGTATTGCTCCTTTTCTACATTATCATTTTCATTTTTCAAACCCGTACCCATACCCATTTCTTTAAAGCAACGGCGCGCAGCCGTTTCTTTCGTTTGAAACGAAAGCTTCAAGAAGAGGAAGATGCGGAGATTGATGAAAATGAGTCGAGTGACTATATCTTTGAACATCTCAGTACCTCTATAAACTTTATGGCTATTTTCGCTTTGATCGGATTTATTGCGTTCGGAGCGGAGATTTTTGCGAGTGAAGGGGTAAAAATCGCCCGCGAATACGGTATCTCAGCAGGGTTAGCCGGTCTGGTGATCGCAATCATCAGCGTCTCTCCGGAAATCTTTACCGCCGTACGTGCCGCCCGTAATGATCAGATTCAGAGGGTTGTCAATATTGCTATGGGGGCATCAACCGTATCGATTATTTTGACCGTTCCGATTTTGATGATGCTGGCGTATATGTCAGGTATCAATCTCACCCTTGATTTCAATCCGCTTCAAATCGGTGCATTGTTGCTGACGATCCTGTTGGTCTGGAAGACGACCGATGAGGGGGAGACGAACTATTTCGAGGGGGCATCGCACATGATGTTCTTCTTGAGCTACGCTATTATTGCCGCGTATTACTGATGATTATCCTTTTTTCGCCGAGTGAAGGGAAGCGTGAGGGGGGAACTCTCCCTCCGCTGAATCAACAAAGCCTTGTTTTCCCCGATCTTTATCCCAAACGTCTTGAGGTGATCGAACAGTATCAATCATTGACGCAACATGGCTCTGATGAGGTGCTGTATGAACTTTTCGGGATCAAAGACATCAACGAGTACGAGCGATACCGAAATGCTTTTTCATCCGCTCCGACGATGAAAGCGATCGAACGCTATGACGGAGTAGCGTATGAGTATTTGACCTATTCATCGCTAGAGACAGATGCTCAAATCTATATTGATACTACGGCAATCCTTTTTTCCAATCTATTCGGTCCGATCCGTGCGGGCGACTCCATCCCTGATTATAAACTCAAACAAGGCTCTTCAATTGGGAGGTTCGCTCCCGAGAAACACTATAAAGAGTATTTCAGTAGCGCATTGGACGAGATGATCGGTGATCAAGAGGTATTGGATCTTCGTGCGGGATTTTATGATAAATTCTATACTCCGTCTATGCCGTACGTAACGTTGAAGTTTTTGAAAGAGGGAAAAGTAGTGAGCCATTGGGCAAAAGCATATCGGGGGATCCTTTTACGTGAAGCGGCGAAGGGTAAAATTACCTCGATTAAAGAGTTGTTGGCTATGAATATCGACGGATTGATTGTACGCGAAATAGTGGAGACAAAAAAGAAAAAAGAGATTGTTTATTCGATTGTTTGATTTTCTTTCAAATAGGCTTGACTTTTTAGAAAAGAGTGTATATAATTTCGGCTCCATTTCACCAATGCCGGCATAGCTCAGTTGGCTAGAGCAATTGATTTGTAATCAATAGGCCCGGGGTTCAAATCCTCGTGCCGGCACCATTGAATGAAATCGGAAACGCATTACATTTATCAGTGTTAGACCAGATACGGCCGTGGTGAGATACTCAAGTGGCCAACGAGGGCAGACTGTAAATCTGCTGATTTTTATCTTCGAAGGTTCGAATCCTTCTCTCACCACCATCTGCGGGAATAGCTCAGTTGGCTAGAGCGTCAGCCTTCCAAGCTGAATGTCGCGAGTTCGAGTCTCGTTTCCCGCTCCACTGGGAGCTGAAGTA
>NZ_DASUIQ010000023.1:0-9782 GCF_036279695.1 Sulfuricurvum sp. | reverse complement strand
ACTTTTTTATGACGTCTGCGTCTTACGACACCAGTTTTTACTCTTGGCATTGTTTTCCTTTCTTGACCCGGTTCATTTCAATTTTAATGACGGGGTGCCGCTTTGCGGACTTGCCCAGCGTTATGCTGGAGGGTTAATAGGGTTTAGCCTACGATCATCTTTTTGATGTTTTTAACATCGACAGCAGCAACCACTTTAGGGCTGTTTTGTTTGCGTCGAGTCCCAGCATCTTGTTTAGTCAAAATATGGCTGCGGAATGCGCTACCACGTTTTAGGGTGCCGTTTTTCTTTACTTTGAAGCGTTTTACCGCCCCTTTAACCGATTTCATTTTTGGCATCGACTTGATCCTTTCGCAAAAATTCTCTAAACGAGACGCGGATTATACCATAAAAAAGCTTTTACTGATGTTTTATTATCTTTAGAAATTAGATTCCGAATCTACCCATAGGGCACGTGAAGTTCGGAATGACGAAATCTCATGTTACCGTCATCCTGAACTTGTTTCAGGATCTAAATTAAGAGAGGAAGTAGATTATTTTTTGTCGTCTTTTTTCGGATGGACCATCATATTACAATAGCGCCCTTCCATAGCAGGTGCTTTGTACATGCTTCCGATGTCTTCAACCATCGGCCATACACGCTGCAATACCGCTACCGCTGACTCAGGGTGCGCCATCTCACGTCCGCGCAAGAAGACACGGAAATGGACATGTTTTCCCTCTTCGAGGAACTCACGAGCATGTTTTACTTTATAGCTGATGTCGTTATCCGCAATTTTAACCGAAAGTTTGATCTCTTTGACTTCCACTTTGGTTTGTTTTTTACGCGCCTCTTTTTTCTTTTTCTCTTCTTGGTAATGAAACTTACCGTAGTCCATGATTTTAGCGACAGGAGGTTTTGCATCCGGAGAGATGAGAACCAGATCGAGTCCCATTTCGTTTGCTTTGTTCATAGCCTCATTGATAGAGATGATACCTAACGCTTCACCGCCATCAACCACACAGCGTACTTCAGGAACCCTGATATCTTCGTTCATCAGGACTCGGTCTTGTTTCTTAATCAAAAATGTACCTCATTAATTTTTTGTTTAACCAAGGAGAGGAAATCCTCTTCACTTAGGTTGTATTGCTCGCGTGATCGTCGATCCCGCACCGCAATACTTTTGTTAGCGACCTCTTCATCACCGAGAACGATGATCATAGGGACGCGTCCTTTTTCCGCTGTACGGATACGTTTGTTAAGACTTTCGTTTTTATCGAAAATCTCAAAATCGGCACCCATATCGATCAATTTATCGGCCAATTCGCGTGCGTATGCTTCGTGCGTAGGGGCGATCGGAACGATAGCCACCTGCGTCGGAGCGATAAACATCGGGAATTCCCCAGCGTAATGCTCCGTCAATATACCAACAAATCGCTCAAACGAACCTAAAATTGCACGGTGAATCATAACCGGCTGGATTTTAGCGTTCTCTTCGCCGTTATATTCAAGCTCAAAACGCGCAGGAAGGTTGAAGTCGAGCTGGATCGTTCCACACTGCCATTCACGTCCGATAGCATCGGTAATTTTAATATCGATTTTAGGACCGTAAAACGCTCCGCCCCCCTCGTCAATCTCGTAGGCAAGGTTATTTTTCTCCATAGCTCCTTTGAGAGCGTTGGTTGAAATTTCCCATACCGCATCATCCCCGACCGCTTTTTCAGGCTTGGTAGAGATCATCATTTTGTAGTTAAACTCAAACGTTTTCATGATTTTGTCTACAAAATCGACCACTTCGATGATTTGCTGCTCGATCTGATCGGCCGTACAGAAGATATGCGCATCGTCTTGGGTAAATTCGCGAACACGGAACAATCCGTGAAGCGCTCCCGTCATTTCGTGGCGGTGAACCACCCCGTACTCAAAATATTTGAGGGGGAGATCGCGGTACGAATGCAAATCGTGTTCGTACACTTTGATATGACCGACACAGTTCATCGGTTTAACCCCGAATTCGAGTTCATCAATGTGGGTGAAATACATGTTTTCACCGTAGTTTTGGTAATGCCCCGATACTTTCCACAGATCACTTCGGAGCATTTCAGGACCGCGTACCGGCTCATACCCGCGCTTGCGGTGCGCTTTGAAAAGAAGCCCTTCCAAACGTGAACGCATACGCGCCCCCGCAGGGAGCCAGATCGGGAATCCCGCACCTACCTCTTCACGGAACGTGAAGAGTTTCATCTCGGCACCAATTTTGCGGTGATCACGTTTTTCGGCTTCCGCCATTTGATCGAGATACGCTTTAAGTGACTCTTTATCGGCAAACGCAATACCGTAAATACGGGTCAACATCTCGTTTTTACTATCACCGCCGAGATACGCACCGGAGATTTTGGTAAGTTTGAAATGACGGATCAAACCGACACTCGGCAAATGCGGTCCGCGGCAAAGGTCTTCGAAATTCCCTTGTTTATAGATCGATACCGTATCGGATGGGATACGATCCATAACCGCTTGTTTCAAATGGTCGTTTGCGAATTTAGCGCGCGCTTCATCTTTGGTGATCTCGTAACGTTCGATCTTCTCTTTGCCTTTGGCAATATCGAGCATCTTTTTCTCGATCGTTTTAAGATCCTCTTCACCGATGGTTTCATTTACTTTGAAATCGTAGTAAAAGCCCTCTTTTACCGTCGGTCCGACGAAAAATTTTGCGTCCGTGTAAAGTGCTTTGATCGCCTCAGCCATCAAGTGAGCACAGGAATGTCGAATTACTTCGAGAGACTCTGGAGAGTTGTCATAAACAATCTCTTCGCCCGTAATTCCAAGTGCCCCAGCGGTTTGTAAATCGATTATTTGATCATCATGCTTGATTGCAATAATATCCATTGGGGGGCCTCGTATGAGAAAATATCGCGGATTATACGGGATTATTGATTGGTTTACGATTAAATAGATAAATTTTGAAGAAAATTAAGGAGAAATGGTGGTCCCAACAGGACTCGAACCTGTGACCACTACCTTGTCGAGGTAGTGCTCTACCAACTGAGCTATAAGACCATCACGATTAATGCAAGGGTGAAATTATAGCCGCGCAGAGGTTAAACGTCACTTAACCCTTGCAAGTATGCGGACGAAAATTTAAAATCATCAGAGCGATTACGGCGATGTCGATCATCACATCGGCAGCGTTAAAGACGGCGAAATCAAATCCGCAGTGCCAATAGACATAATCGACAACCCCCCCGTGCATAAAGCGATCGGCGACATTAGAGAGACCCGCTCCGGTCATAATCCCCACCGGCAGCAAATAACAGATTTTTTTCAACCAGAGGGTATATCCGATAACTCCCGCCAACAGCGCGAGCTGAATCCATTTCAACGACTCTGCTAAAAAAGCGAACATCGAAAAAGCGACCCCTTTGTTAAATACTAAAATCAAATCGATACAAGGGGAGTAGAGACGAAACCCTTCCAGAAAAATCGATTTAATCGCTTGGTCGATGAGAAATGCACTGCTCATCACCAATACTAAGATGATGATCGATCTAACCATTCAAAGCCTTCTCAAAAAATGCAACCAGTTCTCCCATCGCTTTTTCCATCACCAGCGAATCTTTCCCCTCCAAAAGGAGGCGAAGTTTGTTCTCTGTCCCCGAGTATCGGATCAGATGACGCATGTGAGCACTCTCAATTTTGGCAAGCTCTTCACTAAGCCCCGCGATCTGATCGAGCGGTTTTTTGACTTTGACTTTGATATTGACCAGTTTTTGAGGATAAAGTTTAAACGGACGAAGCACTTTACTCGCTTTTTGTCCGGAGGTGAGAAGCAATGCCAACACCTGAAGCGCGCTCACCAAGCCATCCCCTGTCTTCGCGTAATCGTGCAGGATAATGTGTCCGCTTTGCTCTCCGCCGAAGTTGATACCGTTCTCCCGCATCACTTCCAATACGTATTTGTCTCCGACGTTGGAACGAAATAGTTTGAGCCCGTTCTCATTCATCGTATCTTCCAGCGCCTGATTGCTCATAACGGTAGAGACGATTCCGCCCCCTTTGAGTTTTCCGCTTTGGTGTAAAAAGAGTCCCAATGCACCGAGGATCTGATCTCCGTCGACCTCTTCCCCTTTTTCATCCACAACGATAAGCCGATCTGCATCTCCATCAAGTGCCAGTCCGATGTCGGCACGGTACTGTTTCACCGCTTCGCGCAAATCTTTCGTGTGAAGCGCACCGCACCCCTCGTTGATATTCACCCCGTTTGGTTTATCATGCAATACGATCACTTCGGCACCCAATTCCTCAAGCACGGTCGGTCCCACTTTATACCCTGCCCCGTTTGCCGTATCCAATACGATACGCAACCCTTGCAGTGTCAGCTCACGGCTGAATGAGTTTTTGAGCTGAACGATATAGCGTCCGATAACGTCATCGATCCGTTTTGCCGCACCGATGCTTTTGCCGATAACGTGTCCCGCTTCAAGACGGGCTTTATCCTGTGCAATCTCTTCGATCTGCGCTTCAATCTCTTCGGAGAGTTTATTTCCTTGCGCATCGAAAAATTTAATCCCGTTATCTTCGTAAGGGTTATGGCTTGCCGAGATCATAATCCCCGCATCACATCGCATATTCAAGGTTAAAAATGCAATCGCCGGAGTCGGCATCGGACCGATTTGTACCACGTCATATCCCACGGCCGTCAAACCGCTTACGATAGCATTTTCGATCATATAGCCGCTTTTACGGGTATCTTTACCGAGGAGGATCTTTTTTGTTCGGGCATGTTCACTAAAATAGATCCCTGCCGCCATCGCAACACGCATCGCCAATTCTGCCGTTAAAAATGAGCCCGCTTCGCCGCGTACCCCATCCGTTCCAAAAAGTTTCATAAAATTTTTCTTCCTTTTATTAGTTAATTTTTCTTTTTTATTTCTATTTCTATAAATTTTAACTTAAATTTAATTTTCTTTAAGGTAATATTTCACCCTAAATTAAACCTCGACAAGGATAAATGCCATGGCAAACCATAAGTCAGCATTGAAACGTATCCGTCAAACGGAAAAACGTACTGAACGTAACAGATTTTACCGTACACGTATTAAAAACATTGTTAAAGCAGTTCGCACTGCTGTTGAAGCTGGAGACAAAGACGCTGCACGTGCCGCTCTTGTGATCGCTAATGCTAATCTTCACAAATATGTTAGCAAAGGTGTCTTGAAAAAAGAAACTGCCGCACGTAAAGTTAGCCGCCTTCACCTCGCTGTCAATAAACTAGCAGCGTAATTTTTTGCCCTCGGGCAAAATTCCTTCTTTAAATTTTCTCAAAACGCCTCTTTTAGGACACACCTATGTTATCCGAAAAACTCACCCCTTTTATCAACCGTTATAACGAATTGACCGAACTGCTTAGTTCTCCCGACATCGGCAATGACATCAAACGGATGACCGAACTCTCCAAAGAGCAATCTTCTATCCAAGCAATTGTAAACAAAGCGACCGAATACAAAAAACTCCTCGATGATATTGAAGAGAACAAATCCCTCGCATTTGATGCGGAACTCGGGGAGCTGGCCAAAGAGGAGTTAAGAGCGTTAGAACCCCTCGTCGAACCGCTCGAAGATGAGATCAAAAAACTCCTCATCCCTGCCGATCCGAATGACAAACGCAATATTTATATCGAACTTCGTGCGGGTACGGGGGGAGACGAAGCGGCGATATTCGTCGGAGACTTGTTCAACGCCTATGTCCGCTATGCCGATGTCAAGGGATGGAAAATCGAGCTGATGAGTTCTAGCCCAAGTGATGCAGGGGGATACAAAGAGATCATTGCCCTCATAAAAGGGGAGCAGGTCTACTCTCGTCTCAAATACGAAGCGGGAACCCACCGCGTACAGCGTGTACCTGCTACCGAGTCCCAAGGGCGGGTTCACACGTCTGCGATTACCGTTGCCGTCATGCCCGAAGTCGATGATGTCGAGGTTGTAATCAATGAAAACGATCTCAAAATCGACGTTATGCGCTCATCCGGTTCAGGGGGGCAAAGTGTCAATACGACCGACTCTGCCGTGCGTATCACCCATCTCCCGACCGGAATCGTCGTCACCAACCAAGATCAAAAATCACAGCATAAAAATAAAGACAAAGCGATGCAAATTCTCAAAGCCCGTATTTATGATATGCAAATGCAAGAGGCAAAAGAAAAAGAGATGTCTGAGCGTAAAGATCAAGTGGGAACAGGGGATCGCTCAGGGCGCATCCGCACCTACAACTACCCTCAAAACCGTATCTCCGATCACCGCATTACACTCACTCTTTATCGACTCGAAGAGATTATGCAGGGGGGATTGATGGACGATATTATCGAACCGTTGATCGCCGATACTCAAGCGCAAATTATGGAGAGAGCAGGACTCTAGTAATCCTGTGATCCAATACCTAGAGTCGTTCCGAAGGCAGAAGTGCCGAGAGGAACGAACGTTCTTGGATCACTGGATGATCTTTTGCTACTTTTCTGACTAAACAGAAAAGTAGATAGATTAATGTCTCCAGAAAGTTTCAAAAACCCCTTTTACTTCACCCTTAAAAGTAATCACACCCTCTTCAAATCCCAAATAAAGCGTCTCTCCGCTTTTTGGAAATACTTTTGTGTTTTCTTCTACGAGTCTCTCTTGGAGTGCGCGATAAAAACTCGCCGCCATCCCCGTACCGCACGCTAACGTCTCATCCTCAACGCCGCGCTCATACGTACGTACTTTCATGGTTCCATCGAGGTTAATACTGGCTATGTTCACATTGGCATTATAACGATGGCGAAGAGTGCGAGCCATATCGATATTAAAATGCTCAATATCGGCATCAAAGGTAATCAAATGCGGCACACCCGTATCGATCAGCCACCATTTCATCCCGCTCTCGACAATCGCTTGATTGATAATCACGGGAGGAGTAAGGTCACTTTGAACCATATCTCCCTCAACGGAAGCTTTGATCACACCTGCACCCGTCAAGAACTCCATTTTTTCACCCGCTAAGGCAAAACGGTGGGCATAATGGGCACATGCACGGCTCCCGTTTCCGCACATCGAAGCGGTGGAACCGTCAGCATTGTAAAACTCCCACTCGAAATCGTGACTCTCATGGGGAACCAAGACGATTAATCCATCCGCACCGATCCCGTTTTGACGGTCGCACAATTCACGCGCCAAACCGGAGCGATCCGCTTTTTCAAAAGCGTGAAAAATAACAAAGTCATTGCCGCTCGCGCAGTATTTAGCGATTTGAAGCATGGGATATTCCTTTATAGCTGGATTCCCGATCAAGTCGGGAATGACGATGTAGAATTATACCTTAGGAGCGGGGTAGAGTGTTTTAATCGTCTCCACAAACTGTTCACACTCTTTCTGCAAATGTTTGAGATTGGAGGAATTGTCGATCACCCACGTCGCACGCGCTTTTTTCTCCTCGATGTCCATCTGACTCTCGATGCGTCGCAACGACTCCTCCTCGGAGAAACCGTTACGTTTCATAAACCGCTCCAACTGTAACGCTTTGGGGGTATAAACAACGACGGAATTTTTAATCGGATACGACGATGTCTCGAAAAATAGGGGAATATCGATCAGATAGGGGTATTTGAGACGGTCTTGTTTTTCGCTCTCTTTTTCGATCTCAGCCCGAATTTTTGGGTGTAAAAAGGCCTCAAGCTCTTGCTTCGCCTGCGCGTCGGCAAAAATAACTTTCCCCAATACAGGACGATCCACTTTGCCGTTTTTGACAAACTCCTCGCCGAAACGCTCGTAAACCCAAACACAGTTTTCATCCAAAAGTCGGTGCGCTATCGTATCGGCATCGATGATGCGCAAACCGTTCAGTCCGAGCAAAGAAGCAACGGTACTTTTCCCCGTTGCGATCCCCCCCGTGAGTGCAATGGCGTATTCAAATGCCATTAGTTACGGATAATCCCGAGGTAATTTTTGCGGATGTATTGCGGCATAGCAAATACCCCGATATGGACATCGCAGTTATAAAACTGAAGTCCCTCAATCAGGTCACTGCGCTGTAAAATCAAATCCGCCGTCGGATGATACTCTTTAGAACACAGGAGCAATGTCGAACCGTCCCCTGCGTAATACGGCATAATGATTTTAAAATAGTTCCCCAAAATCTGCATGAGATTGGTATTGGCGGCGATATTATCCAAATCGGGATGTTTAACGACCATCAGGGCATCGTCTTTGAGAACGCGATTCGCGTGAGCAAATACGGCGGCATCATCGCTTTGTGCATCGATAAGTAACACATCAATACTCTTATCGCTTCCGCTTCGCAGTGCTCCGAGCAGATCATCTGATCCCGCATAGCTCACTTCAACATCACGGTAACGTGCCATCTCTGTTTTTAGCAAATCACTTCGATTGCTCAATACCTCAACAGAGTGGGGATTTTTATGGGTACACATCGCGACATGCACCATCATTTCGGGAAAAATAAATGTTTTCATTATGAGCGTCTCTTTTGTAATTTTTGAGCGATTGTAACACGCAGAGATTAAAAGGGTTTGAATATTCCAGCTATCTTTTAACCTTAAAGCTTCTACGGTTCGGATTAGCTATAATTTTACCAAATTTATCCTATTAAAGATCGGAGTTACTAATGTGTGCTGAAAAAATTCAACGTTTTTTGATGGCTATCGTATTGACCGTAGCATT
This sequence comes from Sulfuricurvum sp., assembly GCF_036279695.1. Lineage (GTDB taxonomy): Bacteria > Campylobacterota > Campylobacteria > Campylobacterales > Sulfurimonadaceae > Sulfuricurvum. Next base: position 1,094 of record NZ_DASUIQ010000023.1, on the reverse strand, counting down.
GTTTTTATTTGCTAGCAATCAAATGTTATATGCAATGATTCTACAAACCCTCGTTATTGTTATGGTTATCGTTTGGGCGATCTTTGATTTTTGCCCTTCTTTGTGGGTTTTCAAAAAAGTTTTTGGAAAATGTCCCCAAAAAGATTAATCCCCTAAATTTCCCCTAACCACTCTTTCGTTATAATTCCCTCATTACAACAGATGAGGGACTCCATGAGCCAAATCAGCTATAAAGATGCCGGTGTCGATATTGATGCAGGTAACAGTTTTGTCGAAAATATCAAACCGCTCGTAAAATCGACGGCAATCCCCGGTGTTCTCGGCGGAATCGGATCATTTGCAGGGGCGTTTGAACTCCCTAGCGGTTATCGTGAACCGGTCATGCTTGCCGCAACAGACGGTGTCGGAACCAAGCTCAAACTTGCTATCGATTCGGGTATCCACAACACCGTCGGTATCGACTTGGTCGCAATGTGTGTGAACGATTTGATCTGTAACTTTGGAACCCCATCGTTTTTCCTCGACTATTACGCTACCGGCAAACTCGATGTCACTGCCGCAACCGCTGTCGTGAGCGGTATCGCGGAAGGTTGCCGTCAGGCAGAATGTGCCCTAATCGGCGGTGAAACGGCAGAGATGCCGGGGATGTACCACTCAGACGATTACGATTTGGCGGGATTTGCCGTCGGTATCGGTGAAAAAAGCGAACTCGATCGCTCCAATAAAGTAGCGGCAGGGGATGTCCTCATCGCATTGCCGAGTTCAGGTCTCCACTCCAACGGGTTTTCATTAGCACGCAAAGTGTTGTTTGAAAAAATGGGGATGAAATTCGACGATCAATTCGAAGGGAAACCGTTGATTGAGACTCTTTTGACGCCGACACGTATCTACGTCAAAACGTTCAAAGCACTCAAAGACAAGATCCAAGCCCTCGCCCACATCACGGGAGGCGGGATTGTCGAAAACTTCCCACGCGTTCTCCCTGAGGGGCTACGTGCGGTTATCACCGAATCCTCGATCCGTGTATTGCCGATTTTTGAACTCATCGGTCAACACGTCGAACGTCACGAAATGTTCCGCGCATTTAACATGGG
>NZ_DASUIQ010000022.1:0-3126 GCF_036279695.1 Sulfuricurvum sp. | reverse complement strand
GGGGATTTGGAGCATATCGACCACTTCCGCCGCGATGGGGACTTGATAGCTCTCATGGACATCGGTGACGATTTTGTATCCGAAATCGTCTTTGACCTTTTGCAAGATACGAAGTCCCTCTTCGATCCCCGGTCCGCGATAGCTATCGAGTGAGGTACGGTTAGCTTTGTCAAAACTCGATTTGAAATAAAAATCAAAGCGCGGGTCATTTTGGTAACGTTCCAAGCTTTTAGCGATTTTGAAAATCGACTCTTCGCTCTCGATGACACACGGTCCAGCTAAAAGGATCATAGATTATTCCTCGATAGGTTAATTGATGTAATTGTACTGAGAAAACATTAAAATCCCGTGTGACATTGGGGTTTAGTTTTAGAGAGTTTATCCATCCCTTTGGCACATTGACGATGGAGAAAATATCGGTATCCTCGCATAATCACCCTTTTTACCCAATACCCCAAAAGACCGCTGAAGCGAATCACTCCAAAAAGAGAAATCGCAGCATAGCTTCCACCCAATGCCACCATCATCCCCTCCATCTTCATTTGTGAACGTCTCATCTCACGGTTCTCAATCAATGCAAGAATATTTTGTGCCGCTAACGTACCGCTTTGCTCAGCACTTTGCGCCGTAGGGGGCAGTAATTCTCCATCCGAATCGCGTAATTCGGCAATATCCCCTGCCGCAAATACCCCTTGAAACGTCGGTACACGAAGATACTCATCGACGATAAGCTGCGATTTTTTATTTTTTTCACTCTCAATCGTCGCGGTCAATGTCGAAGCGACAATCCCCCCCGTAAAAATCATAAAATCGAAACAAAGACTCTTCTCATGGTTCAGAACCAACGTATGCTCTTCGACCGAGGTGATACGCGAATGGTTGATAATTTTAACCCCCAACTCTATGAGCCGCTCCGTCGCTTTGTCGATCAGATAGCACTCCATCCCCTCCAAAACCCCCTCATGCGGGATAATTAAAAAGATATGAATGTTGTCGCACGTAAGGGTGTTATCTTTATGAAATACGCGAATGTAATCAGCCATCTCAGCGGCAATCTCGACACCGCTAAGCCCGCCGCCACCGATAACAACGTTGAAAGGCTCACTGCACCATCCACCCTCACTCTCCATACGTGCATACAATCTCTGCTCAAACTGATGTTTAAAAGAGAGGGCACTTGGGAGGGTTTTCACTCCATGAGAGTGTTCGCGTAATCCTGGGGTAGAGCTTTGAAACGCGGTACGGCTTCCGGTACAGAGGAGAAGATAATCATAGGGATGGCATGAATTTTGTCCGCTTGCGCATCGGTTCTCAAAATCGATTTCACGGACGGTATCTTTGATAAACGTCACATGCTCGCCGTAGCTCAGAGATAAAGCGACCAAGTCAATCGTGACACGGGTCATTGAGCACTCATTGGCGATCAGTTCATACGCTTCGGTTTGGAGGTAATGGTAAGGGTGCTGATCGATCAAAACGATATCACATAGATGGGAGGAAGCTAACGTTTGGAGTGCTTTAACCCCCGCATACCCTCCGCCGACGATGACAACACGTTTACGCTGTTCCATAGTATCCTCGCTTATTTGAAAATATTATAGCGTAATTGATGAAGCACACACCACGGCGGAACTAAACGCCCACTGGAAGTTATATCCCCCAAGCTCTCCCGTCACATCGACTATCTCGCCGATAAAATAGAGTCCATCGATTTTGGTGCTTTCCATCGAAGAGGGATTAATCTCCTCGCACGCAACCCCGCCACGACACGCTTCGGCTTTAGTCAGACCAAACGTTCCCGAAGGGGCCATCGCGTAGTTGCGAATACTCAAAAGTTTTTCCCATTCCTGCGGATTCAAACGGTTGCACCCTTTATCCTCCAACCCTATCGCTTCCAAAAACGCTTTCATAAACCGTTTCGGCAGAGGAATCGCCGTGGAGATACTCTTTTTTTCATTTTTAAGGGTATTCAGATCAAAATCGGGGGCAAAATCGATCACAATCTCGCCTCGATGCCAATAGAGCGATGCGGAGAGGACGACCAGACCGCTGATGCCACGATGGGCAAAGAGCAAATCCTCATCGAGGCTCCTCCCCGCGACATGGATACGGGCGGGAAAACTGATCCCACTAAGCTCTTTCATCCAAAACTCACGCGGTTGCAGTGTGAGTCCTACGAGTGCAGGGGAAAACGGTACCGTTTTGATCCCATAGCTTTGAGCGATTCTCAACCCGATGTCGCTTGCACCAAGCTCTTTATAACTCGCGCCACCCGTGGCAACTACGACACGATCGGTTTGAAATTTTCCTTTATCCGTTGTGATGACAAAAGTGGATTGCCCCTCTACGGAGAGGATTTTATGCCCCAAAAGCAAATCACACCCGTTTGCTTTCCCCATCAAAATGGAGATAACCTCATCGGAGCTTTTCGGACAAAAATAGTACCGCTCTTTTCGGATTACCGGACGCAATCCCCCCGCTTTGAAATAGTCCAAAAGCGCTTTTTGCGGGAAAAATGAGAGGGTATTTTTAACGAGGTTTTTATCCCCGAGATAATGGCTCTCGTCCACCTCTACATTGGTGAGGTTGCATTTGCCCCCGCCACTGGCTTTGAGTTTCAATGCGGGGCGATTGTTCCCCTCGATAAGGGCAACGGATAGTGAGCTGTTTTGACGCAGTTGCGCCGCGCACATTAGCCCGCTCGCCCCAGCTCCGAGGATAATGACATCGTAGTGTTTCATTTAGCGCTTAATCAGCCGAAGCGCCAAACCGAGACTCAACAGTGAAATCGCGACAATATGGCTCATCTCTAATGTACGGTACCCGAGTAAAAGGTGGATAATCACCAAAACGATCCCGATATAGAGAAATTTATACCACGATTTGACCTGAGGAGCGATGGAGAGAACCAGCAAAGCCCCAAACCCGACACTCAAAAAGAGGTGACTGATAAACAATTTACCGATATACCCGATCGCAAACTGGTGCGCGGCGATAAAAAAGAGCAAATGCAAGAGGGCATACCCAATCGCAAAACCCCCGAGCAGTTTTTTAAACTCGACCAAATCAAATCGGATGTAGGTACGAAGAGGCTGTACCCAAAAAGCGAGGATAAGGAGCCATAAG
>NZ_DASUIQ010000021.1:0-11157 GCF_036279695.1 Sulfuricurvum sp. | reverse complement strand
GTTTTAAACGTCCCTGCGGTGAAGATCGCGAGTGACATCGGAGTATTGAGGGAAGCGAGAGACTCCATAACACGATCCAAATCCTCCGCCCACTGTAACGCGGAAGCGGAGTAAATTCGATCATATTGCTCATTACCCAGTCTCTCAAACAATGCGGAGTCGTTGAAATCTCCCAAAATTAACTCAACAGTGGACGCCTTAGGATGATGAGAGAGCATAGAATCGGAGAAATCGACCCCGATAAAACGCTCAACCTCCCAATCGATCAACGAAAAGAGGGTTCCGTTTCCGCATCCCAAATCCAAAATACGGCGTGGATGCGTTTCGGTGGAGGTGATTAGTTTATCGGCGACGAGACGCTGGATGACATTACGACTCCCGTACTCCGCCGCGTAGCGGGAAAATTCATGGCACGCACTGCTCATCGGCGGTTAATGACCAATGCGATAATAAAGATAACAAGTAGGCACAAGACAATCGCCGCACCGCTGGGGAGTGAAAAGAGATACGATGCACTCAGCCCGATCACAACCGAAATCAAAGCAATCGCCATAGAGAGGAGGGTTGTCGGATAAAAACCCATCCCGAACCGGATCGCGGCGACGGGAGGGATCACCATCAATGCTCCGATCAAAAGGGTTCCGACTACCCGAATGGATAGGGCGATGATAACAGCGATGACACTCACGAGCATGAAGTTAAGGAGAGTGACGCGAATCCCCCCCGCACGGGCGACATCTTCATCGAACGCGATAAAATAAAGTTCTTTGAAAAAGGCGATCAAGAGTGCCATTGCCAGTGAGCCGAAAATTCCCATCACCCACAAATCCTCCGTACTGACCGAGAGGATAGAGCCAAAAAGATAGCTAAAGAGCGAGGCGTTAAACGATCCCGCCAGCGAGACGATCACGATCGCAAGGGCGAGAGAGCCTGAGAGGAAAATAGCGAGCACCGAATCGGAATACATCCCGTGAACACTGCGCAAATACTCGATCAGCCATGAGGCGACCAGTGATGCCAAAACCGCCATCCACAACGGACTCATTCCGAACAATAATCCGACAGCAACACCGACGAGTGAGACATGGGCTAACGTCTCGCTGAGAAGGGAGTAGCGGCGAAGGACAATGAACGAACCGCTGAGCGATGCAAGGACGGCAATCATCAACCCTGCGACAAAGGCGCGCTGCATAAAAGGGTAACTTAGCATTTCCATCATAATTGAGTCCTAATGGTTATGACACACGACATGCGCCGGTGTGCCGTAAAGTCGGCTCATCTCGTCACATCGAATCACTTCGGCTGGATTTTGGGAAACCAATACACTTTGATTGACAAACAAAACGCGGGTAATATCTTCGGCAATCACCCCGACATCGTGAGTGATAAAGAGGATGGAGAGTTTTTTGGTGCGATTGAGGGTGCGAAGAAGCTCATAAAAACGGTGCTGTGATTCGACATCGACCCCCGTGTTGGGTTCATCGACGATCAACACATCGGGGTTAGAGGCGAGGGCGCGTGCGATCATCACCCGCTGACGCTGACCGCCGGAGAGGTTTCCGATAAGACGATCCGATAAATCCGATACCCCCATCAGCTCCATCGCTTCCGCAATCGCGGCTTTGTCTTCGGCGGATTCAAATCCGAAAATCCCCCGTTTGGCGTAGCGTCCCATCCCTACCACTTCGCGCACAGTAGCGGGAAATGAGCCGTCCACAAGGGCGGAGCGTTGAGGGACATAGCCGATACGGTTCCAATCGCGAAACCGCTTTTGATCCGTTCCAAAGAGTTTGATTGCGCCTGAGGTCGGTTTTTCAAGCCCCAGCAAAAGGCGCACAAGAGTTGTTTTTCCTCCGCCGTTGGGACCGATAATCGCGCAATACTCTCCCGGCAAAATACGAAATGAGGAGTCCTTGAGAACCAAATTCCCCTGCCGCTCAAAGTTGAGGTTGTTCACTTCAAAAAGGCTGGGGGAAAACTTCAACGGCACTCCATCGCTTCTCGTAATTTTTTCAGGTTCTCTCGCATAAGTGAGAGATAGGTTTGATGTGATTTTAACTCATCTTGGCTAATATTTTCCAGCGGTTGGAGAGGTACTGCCTTGGCACCCGTCTCGCGGGCAATCGTTTGGGAGACGTTATCGTTGATCAACTCTTCAAAAAAGATCGTTTTCATCCCGTGTTCTTTAACGACTTCGACGATATGAGAAACCGTTTGTGCACTTGGCTGCTCATCCGAGGAGAGACCAATGACCGAAATATTTTCAAGCTTATTGGCATGAGCAAGATACCCGAATGCGTCGTGATTTGAGATCAAAGTGCGGTTTTTACACTCGCCCAATCCCTTGGTATACTCGGATTTTAGTTTTTGTAGCTCTCCGATATAAGTTGCCGCATTGCCGTGGAATGTCTCCGCTTTACTCGGGAGAAGTTTCGAAAATTCGGCATCCATCTTTTGGGTCATTTTGATCATGTTATCAATATCAAGCCAGTAATGAGAATCATAGGCTCCCTGATGGTTGTGCCCCTCATGCTCCGCCGGTACTTCATCTCCATGTCCATCTTCATGATGCTCTTCTTTGCTTTTTTGCAGTGCAACATACTGACTCATATCGATAACTTTAGTCGCTGAAGTCAACGTCGTTTTTACCCCCTCAGCCCATGTCTCGAATCCGGCACCGTTGTAGATGAACAAAGCCGATTTAGAGAGGTTTGCAACTTGCGTCGGGTTTGGGGAAAACATATGAGCATCGCTCCCCAATGGAACAATAGTGGAGACATTAATCGCATCACCTGATACGGCATTTGCCACTTCTAACAGTGAAAAAGTACTGACCGATACAACAGGCTTTGTCTCTTCTGTATTCTGTATCGGTTGAAGTTTTGGCGAAAAGAACGTCATCCCTATGACGATAGCGGCGATTACACCGCCAAAAACGATCAGTCGTTTGGTATCCATTATTCAGGTTCCTCATATAAAATTCGGATACCATTCTAATGCAACCAAGTTGCATTAGACCTTAAATTTAAGAAGTATTATCAAAATGACATTGAATGAAAAAATTGCCCTAAACGGATTTCGCCTCACGGCTCCTAGAAAAAAAATCCTCTCGATTTTCGAACAGCAAAAACAGCCGATCAGTTTTGACGAATACAGCGCCCTCGATCCGCTGATCGACAAAAGTACTTTTTATCGTACTATGCAAAGCTTTGAAGCCGCTCATATCATCAACGGGATCGAATCCTCTGAGGGAAAACGCTATTACGAACTCACCGAAACGATCCATCCCCATTTCATTTGCCAAAACTGTCATACGATTACTTGTTTAACCCCTCAGCCGATCATTTCACCGAAAGGTTTTAGCGTCGATTCGATCATCTATAAGGGGCGCTGCCCTCAATGCTCTTAACAGGGGTTTAATAATCGCTTAACTGAAGAAAATAAGATAATACGCGATAAATGATACGACGATAGCAACAGCGTACGCCAATTTCTTTTTGTGAGGACATTTGTTACACATAACTGCTTTCCTTTGTAAAACGGTATTTTAATCCTAATCGGTTTAAAAATAAGCTTCATTCACCTCTTATGAACACTATGCTATAATCGCGAACTTTTTTACATATCAAGGATTAATATGACAGGCATACTGCTCATCGTACAGATCGGTTTGGTCGTTATGATCACCATCGCTGTACTTCTACAAAAAAGCTCAAGCATCGGTTTGGGCGCGTACAGCGGCTCGAATGAATCGGTTTTCGGGGCTAAAGGTCCGGGAAGCTTTTTGGCGAAAGTGACTTTTTTCCTCGGATTTATTTTTATCGTAAATACCGTTGCATTGGGTTACTTTTATGCTCAACAAAAAAACCAGTCGGTTGTTGATGCAATGATCGAAAAAAATGACGTTGCGGCTCCGACGATCAATATCGTAAACGATACCAACAAAACCAAGTAAGTCGAAAGGGGAACTCATGCTAAACGAAGTGTACCAATTTTGTGAAGAAAAGATGCAAGGAAGCTGTGATCACATGATCCACAATTTCCGCACACTCCGCACCGGACGTGTTACTACTAAAATCTTGGATAACGTCCGCGTCGAAAACTACGGCTCCATGGTACCGCTTGACCAAGCGGCCAGCGTATTGGCGACCGATGCGACAACGATCACGATCTCCCCATGGGACAAATCGATGCTGAACGTCATCGAAAAAGCGATCCAAAAAGCCGACATCGGGGTCAATCCGAACAACAACGGAACCGACATCAAACTCTTCTTCCCTCCTATGACGGTAGACCAACGTCAAGAGACGGCGAAAAAAGCCAAAGGGATGGCGGAAGATGCCAAAGTCGGTGTTCGTAATGACCGCAAAAAAGCAAACGATAAAATCAAAGTGCTCGAAAAAGACAAACTGATCACTGCCGATGAATCCAAAGGGGCTCAAGATAAAGTCCAAAAGATCACCGACAAATACATCGCAAAAATCGAAGATCTGCTCAAAACAAAAGAGCAAGATATTCTTACGGTATAACCATGAACGTAAAAGCTATCTATATGAATGCCAATGCCATGCTTGAAGGGCATTTCAAACTCAGTTCAGGGAACCATTCGCAATACTATCTCCAATCGGCGAAAGTACTTGAAGACCCTAAAACGGCAAAACTCCTTGCCGATGCGCTAGCGTTAAAAATCCAAGAAAACGGAATCGAAATCGATACCGTATGTGCTCCGGCACTGGGTGGGTTGATCGCAGGTTTTGCCCTCGCAACCGCACTCGACAAACGCTCCATTTTCGCAGAACGTGTTAACGGTGAGATGCAAATCCGCCGCGGTTTTGAAATCACTCCGGGTGAAAAAGTCCTCATTTGCGAAGACATCATCACCACCGGCGGCTCAGCGATGGAAGCCGCACGTGCGATTGAAGCCCTCGGCGGCGTTGTCGTCGGTTTTGCGGCGCTCGCTAACCGAGGTTTCTGTAAACGTGAAGGAAGTGCGTTGGAGCGTAAATCCAACTGTGCATTGCCGAGCGACAAGCCTCTCTTCGCACTAGAGGATTTCAATTTCGAGATGTACGCACCGGAAAACTGTCCTCTTTGCAAAGACGGTTCTGAAGCGATCAAACCGGGTTCACGAGGAAATTGATGTCCGCCAATCCCGATAATTTCAAAGTCGATATGTCGCATCTGCAAAAGGTGCAACGTACGATCCGCAAAGCGGGAAATATCTTCCCCAATGAAAAAGAACTGGTTGATACGTTAGAGGATTTGATCATCAAAGCTCAAGACGATACGTCCCTCAATACCTATTACTCTATGGCGCAGTATCTCAAACAACGCGTTCGCGAGCTTAAAGCCAATCTGCCAAAACCGATCGAAGAGATCGATCTAGCACTCGAAGATTTGGACTGGTCGATCCGCTATTTGCAGTGGCTCGTTAGCGAACAACCCAAAGAGTCATAACTCACAATATAGCGCTTCGCTGACCAAGCGGGCGGCTACCTCTTTTTTCCCGTCAATCGTTATCGAGATGGGAAGTCCTCGCAAAGCCCGTTTCTCTTCCAAACTCACCACTTTGACTACCAATTTTACATCGGGAGCATATCGAAGTATACTCTCACAAATTAGCCGTTTTTTATCCAGATTATCGAGAGTGATAATGACGCTTACCGAATCTTTGGTGCAAAGTTTGTCTAAAATAGCCATTTTAGACATATCGCCGAAATAGACCTCCTGATGGTCCCGCAACGCCTCTTGAACATGTTTATAGCTGTTATCGGCAACAACATAATCCACCCCCTCGGCACGAAGCGCTTTAGCGACAAATTTTCCGACAACCCCGTATCCACAGACAATCACATGGTTTTTACGCCCCGGCAACATCGCAAAGGTTTCGGTTACACTCACGTCTTTGAAAAAGTAGCCGCTGATAGCAGATAGATGAGTAAGAATAAACGGGGTTATAATAATCGAAAGAACCACAACCAAAACCAACATTTGAGCAAGCTCGACCGGAATGAGATTATGATTTTCCGCCAGCGCAAAAATAGCAAACGAAAATTCCCCCACCTGAGAGAGTGCTACTGCCGTTTTAAATGCGATTTTACGCTGTGAGTGGATTCGAACGATACTAAAAATAACAACCGCTTTAAGTGCCAAAATAGCGACCAAAAGTACCAATATCTCCGCGAAATGGGTGCCAAAGAGGGCTAAATCGATTTTCATCCCAACAGTAACAAAGAATGTACCCAGCAACAAATCTTTGAACGGGGCGATATCGGATTCGACTTTATGGTGATAGCGGGTCTCGGCAATAATCATCCCCGCGACAAACGCCCCCAATGAGTAGGTAAATCCCGCATACGAAGCGAGAAGCGAGGAGGCGACGACGATCACTAAAACCGATCCCATGAAAAGCTCATCCACTTCACTGCTGGAGGAGAAATGAAGAAGCCACGTCATCACCCGCTTACCGACAATAAAGAGCAATCCGACAATCACAACCGCACTCAGAGTAGTATGAAGAAGGACATCGGCAATATCTTTTCCGTTTGAACTCAAAAACCCGATCAAAATCAAAATCGGAATCACGGCGATGTCTTGAAAAATCAAGATTCCCGTTGCTTTTTGACCGTAAGGGCGGGCAATCTCTTTGGTCGATTTGAGATAGGTCAGAACCACTGCGGTAGAGGAGAGAGACAGCGCCATCGAAACGATCAACGCCGTTGAAAGGGAAATCCCGAGCACTCCATAGGCAATCGCAAAGAAGATAACGGCGGAGATAACAACCTGAAATACTCCGTTAAAAAAAACATCTTTTTTCATCGTCGAGAGACGTTGCAAGGAGACTTCGAGCCCGATCGTAAACATCAAAAAGACGACGCCGAACTCAGCAATCATCCCTAGCGTATGGGAATCGGCCATGTGGCGAAGATCAAATCCGTATGCTACCGTTACACCGGTGAGAATATACCCGATGATAGGTGAGATACCGAACCGTTTTAAAACAAGATTAACGACAATCGACAATCCTAATGCGATCGTGACATAATAAAGGGCAGATTCCATAAAATTTTCCAATTTTCAAACATTTTTATAAGTCTGTAAAGTATATAATACGTTCCTTAAGAAGAGTGACAAAACATCTCTATTTTGGGTCAAACTACCCATTCAACCCCATTTTGGATTCAGATTGATAAGGATTAATGTATGACCAAGTATATTTTTGTGACCGGCGGCGTACTCAGCTCACTCGGCAAAGGGATTACGGCTGCGAGTATCGGCGCACTACTCAAACACTCCGGCAAACAAGTCGGAATGCTCAAAATCGACCCCTACATCAACGTCGATCCGGGAACCATGAGCCCGTTGGAACACGGTGAAGTCTTCGTCACCAAAGACGGTGCAGAGACCGACCTCGACATCGGAAACTACGAGCGGTTCCTCGACGCATCATTCTTGCGCACCAGCAACTTTACAACGGGTCAAGTCTACAGCAGCGTTATCGAGCGCGAGCGCAGCGGCGGATATTTGGGACAAACGATCCAAGTCGTCCCGCACATTGTCGGCGAAATCGTCGATCGTATCAAAAAAGCGGGTGAGGGGCACGAGATCCTCGTGGTCGAGCTCGGCGGTACTGTCGGAGACATCGAAGGGTTGCCGTACATGGAAGCGATCCGAATGATGAAACACGATGACGAGGTCGAGGGGACGTTTTTTATCCACGTAACCCTTATCCCGTTTATCAAAGCGGCGGGGGAGCACAAAAGCAAACCGACGCAACACTCGGTTCAAGAGCTTCGCCGTATCGGTATCACGCCACAGATGATCATCGCCCGCAGTGAAGAGCGTCTCCCGAAAACATTTAAAAAGAAACTTGCCCTCTCATGTGACGTGAGCTCGGACAGCATCATCGAAGCGATGGACGAACAAACCATTTATGCGGTACCTTTGAGCTTTTTACAGCAAAATATCCTCGCACCGATCAGCAAAGAGCTGGGACTTGGTGAACTCAAACCCGATATGGAGCAATGGGACTCGTTGGTCAAAAAAATCGTCTCCCCGAAACACCATGTCACTATCGGTTTTGTCGGTAAATATTTGGAGCTCAAAGAGTCGTATAAATCACTTATCGAAGCGCTCATCCACTCAGGTGCTCATCTCGATACCCGCGTTGCGATCCACTGGGTAGATTCTGAGAAGATCGAAACACAAGGGGCCGAAGCGCTCCTACGCGACTGCGATTCGGTTCTCGTTGCCGGCGGTTTCGGTAATCGCGGCGTCGAGGGTAAAATCGAAGCGATCCGTTATGCTCGCGAAAACAACATACCGTATTTGGGAATTTGTTTGGGAATGCAGCTCTCCATCGTCGAGTATGCCCGCAATGTCCTCGGATATGAGGATGCCAACTCGATCGAGTTTAACCCGACGACAACCCATCCGATGATCTATCTGATCGATAACTTCATCGACCAATCCGGTGAAACGCAACTCCGCACCCACCACTCTCCTATGGGGGGAACGCTCCGTTTGGGTGAATATCCGTGTGAAACCAAAGAGGGTTCAAACCTCCGCGCCGCCTATAACAACGAAGCGTTGATCTATGAGCGTCACCGTCACCGATACGAAGCCAATCCGACCTACCGCGCGGCACTCGAAGCTGCCGGCATGATCGTGACGGGTGAATCGCACGGTCTGATCGAAGCGGTTGAGATTCCAGCTCATCCGTGGTTTTTAGGGGTACAGTTCCACCCTGAGTTTACGTCACGCCTCCAAAGCCCGAACGCCTCAATACTCGGTTTTGTCAAAGCAACGTTCAACCATGCCAACCCTGCCTGAGGTTCCCCTACTCGACCACTCAACACTCGAGAGTTTTTTAGCGCGCCGATTTGAGGCGCAAAGTGAAAAACTCTCCGACATCCCCCACCCAAATCTTCTCAAAGATGCCCAAAAAGGATCTGAACGGTTAGCCCGTGCTATCCGTAACCATGAGCGTATCGCCCTCGTCGGAGATTATGATGTCGACGGAGTCACCTCCACCGCCATCGTCAAACGGTTTTTCGACCTCATCCCCTACCCGCTTATCACAACGATTCCGAACCGCTTCAGCGACGGGTACGGCGTCTCTAAAAACGTACTGGAGCGGATTGATGCGGATGTTATCTTTACGGTCGATAACGGGATCAATGCCATCGAAGCCGCAGAGGTGTGCAAGGGCAGAGGGATCGATCTGATCATCACCGATCACCACACTCCCGGAGACACGCTCCCTGATGCCTATGCCATCATCAACCCCAAACAGAGTGATTGCCCTTATCCGTTCAAAGAGATATGCGGTGCACAAGTAGGGTGGCTCTTGATGGGACTGCTCAAACAGGAGCTAAACCTCACGATCGATATGCGCCAATTCTTCCCGTTTTTGTCACTCGCGGTCATCGCCGATGTGATGCCTCTGGTGGGGATCAATCGCGCCATTGTCAAAACAGGACTGGAGATGATGAGCCGCTCGACCCTATCTCCGTTTGTGATGATCCGCGATTTTCTAAACCGCTCCGCTATCTCGGCAGAGGACATCGCTTTTCAAATCGCCCCTCGCATCAACTCGGCCGGACGCCTCGAAGACGCTTCTATCGCACTGGAGTTCCTCTTGGCCGATACGACTGAAAAAGCGTATCACCAATTTGAACTCCTAACCGCTCTAAATACTCTGCGCAAAGAGACCGAAGCGCAAAATACCGCCGAAGCGATGCTACAGGTCAATCCTAACGATTCGATCATCGTCGTTGCGGGTGAGCACTGGAACGAGGGGGTCGTGGGGATTGTCGCTTCACGGCTTGTGAGCCATTTTCAAAAACCCGCCATCGTCCTGAGCCTCCACAACGGCATTGCGAAAGGCTCCGGTCGAAGTATCGGTAACGTCGATCTCTACACCCTCATCAAATCCCAAGAGTCTCTTCTGCAAAAGTTCGGCGGGCATAAAATGGCGGCGGGACTCTCAATGAAGAGTGAAACTATCAACACCTTTCGCAACGGGATCAACGAGGCGGCAAAGGGGGTGGACGCTGCGGATTTCATCCCCCATAACGATATTGTCGGAGAGCTGGAGCATGAGATGATCAATTTTCAGCTCTTAGAGCTGTTGGAGCGGTTTGAGCCCTACGGCGAGGGAAATCCCCGCCCGAGGTTCCTAATCCGCGATGCCGACGTTGTAGCAGTCAAACTCTTCGGGAGTGAGCAATCGCACAGCCGCATTGAACTGCGCCCCTCACGTGTAAGCCAAAAGACACTCGAACTCATCGCGTTTCGGCGAACCCTCGAATGCCCAGAGAGCAAAAAAATGTCGTGCAGTTATACGGTCAACAAAAACGAATGGAACGGTCGGGTCTCACTCCAGCTGATGGTGGAGCGGGTATTTTGATCACTCGTACCCTTTTTGTAGCATTTTTAGTGATCGGGTGCAGTTCTCAAAACTCGACCCTACCCTATCCTCTCACCATCAGCGAAGAGGGGTTAGGTGCTATCTATCCCGATACCCCGTTCGATCAGATCAATACCGCCTTGAGCGGTTTCGAATTTGAAAAACTGAGCCAAATCTCCTCCAATCAAAGCAACACGATCCTCCAGATGAAACGAGGCAATAACCTCATCGCCCAAATCGTCTCCGATCCCTCAGGCAAAAAGATCTCCGAGATTTATATCCTCTCTCCGCTCATCAAAAATAAACACGCTATCGGGATAGGCGACCCGCTCCCGCAAGATGGCTCCTTAAAATGTGAGCACGATCTCTGCCAAAGTAGTGATGAGCCCTCATTGCACTACCGAATCGATCTGAAAGAACGAACTATTCGTGAAATAACCTTTTCACGGCTATAATACGACTATGGATACATTTTTTATTGAATTTCGCGATCCGCTCTTCGGTATCGTTGTCTTTTTCATCCTCCTCTTTGTCCTCTCTTTTTTGAGCTATTGGTGGGGACGATACAAAAGCGCACGCGAGCACCGCAATCTCGAATCGTTTTTGGGAAAATTCGAATCGATCGGTGAGGGGGACAAACTTGCCGAACAGGTGCAAACCAACTCCCTGACCTCCGAATCATGGCTGCTATTGGCACAAAGTTTTGAGCATCAGGGAAATTATGAGAAGAGCGTCGAAATTTATCA
>NZ_DASUIQ010000020.1:0-37123 GCF_036279695.1 Sulfuricurvum sp. | reverse complement strand
TACATCGAGGGAGAGATGTTTCTCCCTCAACATATCTTCGGTCAAATCGAGAGGGAATCCGAAGGTATCGTAGAGTTTAAACGCCACTTCTCCGCTGAAGGTCTCTTTGGTGTTTTTGAGTTCTTCGTTGAAAAGTTCGATCCCAGATGCGATGGTTTTGAAAAAGCGTTCCTCTTCGAGCATAATTTGCTCTTTTAAAACCGCCAATTTTTCAATGATGTACGGGTATTGTTTCCCCATCAACTCGGCGACGGTGTCGGCAACTTCAAACATAAACGGTTTGGTAAATCCGAGCAAATATCCGTGACGAACCGCACGGCGTAAAATACGGCGAAGGACGTATCCGCGCCCCTCGTTCGAAAAATTTGTCCCCTGAGCAAGGAGGAACGTAACGGTTCGGATATGGTCGGCGATAACACGGTACGACGCACCGCTTGCATAGCTATAAGGTTTACCAATAAGGGCTTCGACTTTGCGAATAATCGGCATAAAGAGGGTTGAATCATAGTTGCTCAATGCCCCCTCTAATACTGCCGTAGCACGCTCTAACCCCATCCCCGTATCGATAGATGGCTTCGGCAACGGGATCAACGGTCCGTCTTTTACTTTTTTCTCATACTGCATAAATACGAGGTTCCAGATTTCCAAGAAACGATCTCCGTCTCCCCCCATGTAGTCCTCAGGGCCGTTAAAATGCTCCGCACCCTGATCGACGAAGATTTCCGAACACGGTCCGCACGGTCCGGTATCTCCCATCTGCCAGAAGTTGTCTTTATCCCCAAGACGCATAATACGATCCGCGGCAATATGCTTTTTCCAAATCTCTTCGGCTTCGTCATCGCTCTCATGGACGGTAACCCAGAGTTTATCGACAGGGAGTTTCATCACTTCGGTGACAAATTCCCACGCATGGGCAATCGCTTCTTCTTTGAAGTAATCACCGAAACTGAAGTTTCCGAGCATCTCGAAAAACGTGTGGTGACGCGCCGTATGACCGACGTTCTCTAGGTCATTGTGTTTTCCACCCGCACGGATACACGTCTGTGCACTGGTCGCACGAGGATTGGCAGGGATCGGAATATCGCCCGTAAAGATCGACTTAAACGGAACCATCCCCGCATTGGTGAAAAGGAGGGTTGCATCATCGGGGACAAGTGGGGAACTCGGAACCCGTGCGTGTTGTTTTGATTCAAAAAAGGCTAAAAAAGCTTCGCGGACATCCATCATGGTTTACTCACCGTTAGTAAAAATTGCGCGATTATAGCGAAGATGGAGTTAAAGAGGAATTAGAACACTCCCCGCAAGCGCGGGAAATAAAAGAAAAAGGTTACGAAAATGCCCGATTAAGAGCGCTGAACATCGCTTTGATCGATGCTACCGTGATGTCGTTATCACACCCTACCCCGAAAAATTTATCCAAACTCTCGCTCTGAATCTCGATGTATGCAACCGCTTCGGCACTGGAAAGCTCTCCGCGTGAGTGTTCAGAGTACGAGAGGATTTTAAAGTTATGGGAATACTCCACCATCAATGCATTTTTGCACGCATCGATCGGACCGTTCCCAACCCCTTCGCTTCGGATCGCTTTGCCGTTATGGGTGTATTCCAACACACATTTGGCGGAGTGCTCTTTCGCACTCTCCGAGATCACCGAATAATCGACAAACTCGATATCGTGCGGTTCACCGAAATAGGTTTTCTCGAAGATGTCTAAAATCTCTTCGCTTGAGAGTTCGCGTCCCGCTTCATCAGTTACGCGCTGAACGATGGTTCCAATCTCAGGGTGCATCTTCTTCGGCAGTGAATAGCCGAATTTATCTTCGAGGACGTAGGCTACGCCCCCTTTACCTGATTGAGAATTGATACGGATGATACCCTCGTAGTTGCGCCCCACATCGCTCGGATCGATCGGCAAATACGGCACTTCCCAAAACGCATCCTCTTTAGCACGTTGATACGCCAACCCTTTGTTGATCGCGTCTTGGTGAGAACCTGAAAACGCCGTGTACACAAGCTCGCCCACATACGGGTGACGCTCATGGGTTTTCATATCGGTACACTCTTCGACGACCCGTACGACCGTCTCCAAATCGCTGAAATCAAGCTCAGGATCAACCCCTTGGGTGTACATGTTGAGTGCCAACGTGATAATATCGACGTTTCCGGTACGCTCGCCGTTAGAGAGCAACGTCCCCTCGACACGATCCGCCCCCGCCAACAACGCCAACTCGGTTGCGGCAACCGAGGTTCCGCGGTCATTATGGGTGTGAGTCGAAATCAATACGTACTCACGATTGGTGAGGTGTCGGCTCATCCACTCGATCTGATCGGCATAGACGTTCGGGGTTGCCATCTCGACGGTAGCGGGGAGGTTAATCACCACTTTACGCTCAGCACTGATCCCCCATCGATCGGTCACGGCATTACAAATACGGGCGGCAAATTCGAGTTCCGTCCCCGTAAAGCTCTCAGGGGAATATTCGAGCATAATCTCGCCATCGTGTTTAGCGGCGCGGGCTTTGACCATATCAACCCCCTCCATAGCCAGCGCAATGATCTCGTCTTGCTCTTTTCCGAAGACAATCTTACGCTGTGCGACCGAAGTCGAATTGTACAAATGGACAATCGCTTTTTTGACTCCCGCGAGAGCTTCGAACGTTTTGTCGATCAAATGTTCGCGCGCTTGGACGAGGACTTGTACCGTCACATCATCAGGAATCAGTTTTTGCTCGACCAAAGTGCGTAAACAGTCAAATTCCACTTTCGATGCAGAAGGAAATCCCACCTCGATGTTTTTAAATCCGAGTTTCAGCAAGAGGTTGAAGAGAGAGAGTTTTTGATCCAAATTCATCGGGGTGATCAACGCTTGGTTTCCGTCGCGAAGATCGACACTGCACCAAATCGGAGCGTGTGTGATGGTTTTGGACGGCCAAACACGGTTTGGCAAATCAACTTGTGGATACGGGCGGTATTTGCCCATTGATGCATGTTTCATACGAAACTCCTTGCTATTTTCTCTCCCCATTGCCCTTGCTGAGGCAAATGAGTGGCGTGATTATAGCAAAAAGGACTTGTATCGAATTAAAAATTAAAATTCGAAATTGAGACCGACGTACGGTTTGATGGCTGAACCTCTTGTCTCATAGACAAATGAACCGTCCGATACATTGTTCCAATGTCGGTAAACATAGTCAGCACCCACATGTGCAGATACATGATCGATAAGTTTGACCGACAAACCGGCGCCTATATTGGAACTCATTTCGTTCACACTCCCCATCACGGAATGTTCACTATCCATTTTTCCATACCCTAAACCGATCTTTAAAAAAGGAAAAATAGATGAAGTGACCTCAAACTCTTTGATAAGATCGATTCCGACCTCCTGTAAAGTCGTACCGGTGCTACCATAAAAAACGCCGTTATCATAGGTTATGCGAGTATACGTCAGTTGAATATTCGTCACTTCATCCGCTTCTAAACCCAGTTTTAGTTTGATGTCTTTGTAGTCGTTACTGTATTTGAAGTTAGTCCCTTCAGCCGTACTTTTATCGCTATTATTGGCTTTGCCTACATCGATCCCGACATAAAATCCGGTTTCGCTTGCCATCAAACCGCACGCTAGCAATAGTGAGAATACTATTTTTTTCATTTATTACCTTTTTCTTCCTATTTTCGATTAAAAAATATTATAGGTTTACGATTCGAAATTTATCCTTAAGCATCCTCTTTTACCCAGCAATCACTAACAATAAAAAATTTTCTCAACATCCCGATATTAGTTTAATATCATTATTGTATAATAACTAGTAAAATCTGTGTTTTGAATACGTTTTATGCACACATAGAACAAGGGTATAGTATGTCCAATGAGCTTCAAGTAAATTACGGAAAAAACAATATTTCCTTAAATACTACCCCCAAAGCAGGGGAGAATATCAATGTTTATCTACGCCCAGGCGATGAATTAAAAAGTACTATCAATCTAGCAAATGCAACCTATCAAATCGTAGATACGGATGTGGTAGCAACGTTGCCAAACGGAGGAACAATTACTTTTGTTGCTCTTGGGATGATGGCGTTCGAAGAGAATCCGCCCATTATAAAACTCCCCGGCAACGATCATTTCGCCGTAAGCGATATTTTGAATAAAGTTTACAATATCGTTCAAACCTCCAAAGACTCCATTCTAGCTTCGGGAGATATTATCCCTACCAGCGACGAAAAAACAGATGCGGCGGCGCAAAAAAAATCGGATGATAAAGTTACCGACTACAATGCCTACTATGTTGATCCGCAGCCCAATATCAAACCTCAAGATGAGATCGGTCCAAAAGATAACTCCGCAAAATATTTAACCGAAGCCCCTGACTATACCAGTACCCAAACGGCCGATTCAACCGCTCAAAAAAACAATGATTCGACGGAGACCCAAAGTAAAGCGCAAGACAATATAGCCGACGTCTCCGCCGCACTCTCTTTTGACATCGGTTTTTACCAAATCAAAAGCTCTGACACTACCGCAGCGGGTGTTACCACCGTTTTAGGCGGAACCGGCAGTGCGTTAGGTAATGTCAGTAAAGTAGAAAGTGCACAGTTTCAGCCTGAGACCATTGACTATCGCAACAATGCCTATCCTGAAGTAATCACCGCAGATAATCCGGTTTATGTTACGGATACGTATTTGACAAAACTCGTTCGAATGACGATTTCACAACCTGTCGGTTTTGGAATCACCGATATATCCATTCTCGGATTATCAAGCGGTTTTCAGATACTTAATCTTGATGGCACGTCATTGAACTCCGTGAATGGAGGATGGAGTCTCTCTGCGGGAACAGGGTTTACCTCCACCCCGACAGACGGCGGTGAAATCATAGAGTTTTATATCCGCTATGAACCCGATTCCGTCAATATGTCTTTAGATTTTGACTATTTGATGCAGGTCAGTCTCACGTCCCAGTTCGACATTGCCAATGTCCCTGCAACATCGCAAGGTCCAATCGTAATACCGGTACTAGATACACTTACAACGTCTAAAGACGTTGGTGTTGTCGTCAAACCGATAACCACGGAATCTGACTATACCTATACCGGACAATACCCGAGCGGGTTTGTACTCGATTCCACCCCGAATGAAAATATTATTTACACCGGAATACACGATTCAACGGTGTATGGCGGACTGGCGAACGATACGATTTACGGGAATATCGGTAACGATACCCTAAACGGCAATAAAGGAAACGACACTCTAACCGGCGGAGCGGGAGCTAATACGATAGACGGCGGCGACGGAACAGCCGACACGGTCAGTTATGAGTTTTTAGCCAAATACAGCGATGATTTTCTTTTTGCCAACGGATCAGCTATTGATCCTGCAACCGGATCGGCGTATGCCAATGATGCCAAAGGGGTAGTGGTTGATTTACAAGCCGGCAGTGCAACCGGCAAAACTGTTTATGATTCGATAGCGGATGTCACGACAGGGGAAGAACTCTTAAGTATCAACGATACTCTTTCAACGGTTGAATACGTCATAGGGTCAAAGTATGATGACACCATCCGAGGCGATGGAGAAAACAATAAACTGATGGGCGGTGAGGGGAATGATACCCTAGAGGGTAGAAACGGCGCCGATTGGCTCGATGGCGGAGCAGGAAATGATTGGCTGATCGGAAGCACCGATGATTACATGATCGACGGAGGGGATAACACCGATACGGCCGATTTTTCCAATACTTCCAACGGGCTCGTTATCACTCTCAACAATTCATCCAACGGTTCATTGGGCAATATCAGCGGCGGATCAGCCACCACTATTATCAAAAATGTTGAGAATGTTGCCGGAACACAGTATAAAGACAGCATTACGGGAGACAACTCCAACAACCTGCTCATCGGCGGTTATGACCACTCCGCCGTTTCCGCAACACCCTCAGATGACACCGTAAACGGCGGTGCAGGCGCGGATACGATCGTCGGTGACGTTATGATTGACTCAGTAATCGCCGGAGATCTCTATGCCGGAAGCGATCTCTTGGCGGGTGGCAGTGAAAACGACATCATCTACGGGGATGCTTCCCCTATCCGCAGTACCTCGACTATCTCTGTCTTAGCCGATCAAAGCGTCGAATATGTAATCGATACGATAGACGGTACCCTCGCAACCGTCCATGGCGGAAACGATACCCTCCAAGGCGGTTCCGGAGATGATTATCTCAACGGCGGAAGCGGATGGGACAGTGTAGATTACAGCTCTTCAGCCGCAAAAGTATATGTGAACCTCAGCACCAATTCGGCTACCGGGGAAGGAACCGATCAGCTCTTTAATATCGAAAATATCATCGGTTCAAGCTCGACACTCGGAGATACACTCATCGGTAATTCGCTCGTAAATACGATTAGCGGAAGCAGCGGCGGAGATACCCTCAGCGGTTTGGACGGCAATGATACGTTGGACGGTAAGTCGGGAAGCGACTGGGTTGATTACAGCTATGCCGCTACCGCTGCAACGGTTGATTTGAGCACTACTCTAGGGACAGCCAGTGTCAGCGGAAGCGACCAAGACACCTTAATCTCGATAGAAAATGTACTCGGTTCCAGCCACGACGACATCATCACCGATAATAACGGCACGGCAAACACATTGCGGGGGCTAAACGGTAACGATACGTTCTTTTCCCATAACGATGGATTGGATACCTTCGAGGGAGGAAACGGCACGGACACCGTTGATTATTCACTCTCAAGCGGTAATATTCATGTAACGCTCGGCGGCAGCAGTAACATAGATACCCTCATCAGTATCGAAAATCTAATCGGTGCTACGGGCAACGATACATTCGTCGGGGATACCGAAGATAATATTTTAAGCGGCATGGGTGGCAACGATACCCTCAACGGCGGAGCAGGCAACGACACACTATACGGAGGCACAGGCAATGACACCCTTATAGGGGGGATCGGAACGGACATCCTCGAGGGGGGATCGGGTCAGAATATGGCCGATTACTCCGCGTCCGGCTCTATCAACGTCGATTTATCAGCCGGAACGGCAAGCGACGGGTTAGGTGCGATAGATGCACTGAGCAATATACAGATAGTAAAAGGATCAAATCTAGCGGATACCATCAAAGGCTCAACCGCATCCGATACTATGATCGGGGGAAGCGGAAATGATACATTTTTCGCAACCGGCGGAAGTGACATCTATTACGGAAACGATACCCTAAGCACCTCCGATTCCAATACCGATCGGGTAGACTATTCTATCGCCATAGCCGGAATAGACAATATATTTGCCGATCTCTCCAGCAATTCCGTTTACCTCAGAGATGCATCCGATGCGACATTATCGACCGATACCCTCTACAGTATCGAAGAACTCTATGGAACACTCGGAAACGATACCATGATAGGCCGCAGCGGTTCGACTAATACCCTATCCGGTGGAGACGGTAACGATACACTCACCGGAAATACCGACGGAGACGTATTGGATGGGGGGAACGGTACCAATGCAGCCGATTATTCCGCACGAACTCAAAATCTAAGCGTCGATCTTACGTTATCATCAAAAAATATTTTTGTGACCGGAACAACGGCAACAGCCACAAATTCAGACACCCTTACTAATATCCAAAATGTCACCACCGGCAGTGGAAACGATACTATCACCGGAAGCAGTGCCGATAATATCTTAACCGGAGGTACGGGCAACGACACGTTTGTGGGGGGTGCAGGTAATGATACGTTTGTAGGCGGTACCGATACAACCCATGACAGCGGCAACGATACGGCCGATTATTCAGCGTCTATCACCGCTATCGATGCCGATTTGACTCGTGGAAGCGGACAGGTTATAGGCAATGCATCTACGGATGGTACCGATACCCTCTATGGGATCGAAAATATCGTCGGTACGGCTCAAAACGACACCCTTATTGGAAATGCTAACGCCAATATTTTGACCGGTGGTGCCGGTGATGATACCCTAAAAGGTAACGGCGGTGCAGACCAAATCAATGCTGGAACCGGAAATGACACCGTATTGGGGGGTTATGACGGTGACGTGATCGACGGCGGAAGCGGTGCATCAGAGAGAAATAGCATCGACTACAGCGCATTTGGTAGCGATGCTACCGTCAATCTAAATACCTCAAAAGGGTATCTAAACGCAACCCCATCAGTAACCGATTCGATAAGCAATATTCAAAACGTTATCGCCGGAAGCGGAAATGACACCCTAATCGGTAAAAGCGCAACGCTCAACACCCTCTCAGGCGGTGCCGGAAACGATATTCTAACCGGTAATCTTGACGGAGACGTATTAGACGGTCAGACAAACACTACCGGAGATACCGCCGATTACAGTGCCTATAGCGCTTCTACCAATATTACCGTAGATATGGGTGCTCAGTCAATCGCCCAAACCGGAAGTTCTACCGCGAAAGACTATTTTGCCAATATTGAAAAAATACAAACGGGTGCCGGAGCGGATACCTTTACGGTGAACACCTTACTCGATACCGGAGCTTATACACTTGATGGCGGTGCGGGTACCGATATTATCAACTATAGTGCTATATCCGAAGCTGTTACGGTGACCTTGAACACTACCAACAATGCAACCGTAACCGTTGGAGCTTCAGGCGGTAACGATGACGTGATTAAAAATATCGAGGATGTCAGCGGCTCCAAAGTAAACGATACGATCACAGGAGATACACAAAGTAACAAACTTTACGGAAATGAAGGGAACGATACCCTCAATGGAGGCTCAGGAAGCGATTTCGTTTACGGCGGGGACGGCAATGATACTATTCTAGGAACACAAGACGGTATAGCCGATTTCTACTATGGAGGAAATGCCAGTACCGATACGGGAACGGCAGATAAAATCGACTATAGTGCCGTAACGTCC
Organism: Sulfuricurvum sp.; assembly: GCF_036279695.1. Lineage (GTDB taxonomy): Bacteria > Campylobacterota > Campylobacteria > Campylobacterales > Sulfurimonadaceae > Sulfuricurvum. The sequence continues at coordinate 28,197 of NZ_DASUIQ010000020.1, read as the reverse complement.
AATATGACATTGACTTCAGGAACCAATGTTACTGATACTACTAGTGGTGCAGACGTCTTAAGCGGCATTGATATTTTTGATTCCGGAAGCGGCAACGATTCACTAACGGCCGGAACAGCAAGCATGAGTATCTACGGGAATCTCGGAACGGACAAGATTACGGGCGGAAGCGGTAACGACGTTCTGTACGGAGACAACGTAGGAAATACGAATAGTACAGCCGACGGGGCAAATACTCTTGCCGGCGGAGCCGGAAATGATACCCTTTATGCCGGTGATAGCGGAGATAGCTTACGCGGAGATGCGGGGAATGACACCCTATTCGGCGGAGCGGGAATAGACACTCTCGATTATGTGACCAATAATATCGCTATTACGGCTCTCTTAAATACAGGTATTATCAACGGAGACGGTTCCGATGTCGTAGATACAACGACCATAGAGGTTCTCCGATCAGGTTCAGGAGCCGATGCCATTACCGGTGCCGATAGCGGTGTACTCGCTACTATCTACGCGGGAAGCGGAAACGACACTATCAACGGCGGTGCATTGGCGGAAACCCTCTATGGTGAAGCCGGAAACGATACCTTGCGAGGCGGAGGCGGGGTAGACACCCTATACGGTGGAGCCGGAAATGATGTCGTTTATGCCAATATCGACGGAGACAAAGCATACGGAGATAACGGAGCCGGAAATGTCGCCGGTACAAGTGATACATTAGACTTTTCGGATCTCTCCTCAGCTAGCAACCTTATCATTGACATGACCAATGGCAATGTCAATATAGCTGCAGCAACCGTGAGCACGTTCGCCGAATTTGAAAATATTACCGGCGGTGCCGGAAATGACACCCTCTATGGGGATACCAGTGCCAATACCCTAAAAGGTGGAGCCGGAAACGACACGATATTTACCAGTGCCGGTGTCGATTTTATCGATGGCGGTTCGGGAACAGCCGATATGGTTGATTTTAGTGCCATAACTACCGCAGCGATCAATGTCAATCTCTCCACCCTTCAAATACTCAATGACGGTTTCGGCAATGCAGAGACGATACAAAACGTTGAAAATATCAACGGCGGAAACTATACGACGGCCGGAGATACCCTCTATGGGGATGGTATGGACAATATCATCTACGGAAATCTCGGTGCCGATCAGCTATCCGGAAACGACGGCGCTGATATTTTGTACGGGGACAATGCCACTAACTCTCACGGCGGATCAGACGGGCACAATACCCTTGACGGCGGTGCGGGAAATGATACCCTTTATGCCGGAGACGGCGGAGATACTCTCATCGGTGGTACCGGAGCGGATAAACTCAACGGTGCTGCCGGAGCCGACACCCTCGTAGGGGGAATCGGAGATGACACATTAGACGGAGGTGGTGGTATCGATGTCGCCGACTATCGAAGTGCCACCGCCAAAGTAGTCATTACCTCCGTTTCGGCTAACGTCAACGATACGACGGATTTGACCACAGGGCTATTGAGCGGAACCGAGGGGACCGATACGATCACCAATACCGTCGAAGTAATCTACGGAAGCTCCGGATACGGCGATACCATGACTGGTAATGCCAATGCCAATATCTTTTACGGATGGGGCGGTAACGATACCCTCAGCGGCGGACTCGGGAACGATACGATTTACGGCGGTAGCGGAGATGATACGATTGCCGGAAACATCGGAGATGATACACTTATCGGCGGTGATGTGATCGGTACTCTTTCGGGATGGGACACGCTAGACTATTCCACGGATGTTGCGGGAGTAACCGTCAATCTAACCGCCGGAACCGCAACCGACGGATCAGCGGGAACCGATACGCTGAGCGGTTTCTCAAAAGTATTAGGTTCTGATTATACCGATACCCTCACCGGTAATATCGGAGCAGATGACCTTCGCGGTGGCGCAGGTGACGACTGGATCATTATGACTGCCGGAAACGATACCATTTACGGAGGAACAACCACTGAAACAGAGGGGGATACCGTCGATTTTATCACCGCTTCAAGCGCAGGGGTCATTGTTAATTTAGCTACGAATAATGCCAGCGGAACCAACATCGGTACCGATGTTATTTATGAAATCGAAAATGTTTCAGGATCCAATTTTGCCGATACGATCACCGGAGATGCAAACGCTAATACTCTTGTCGGTCGTGCACTAAATGATACGATCTCAGCAGGTGCCGGAGCCGATGTGATCTACGGTGATGATAACAGCGGTGCATCCGTTGACGGAGTACAAACCGGAAATGACTCCCTATACGGTCAAGACGGTAATGATACGATATACGGCGGATTGGGCAACGACAACTTATGGGGCGGGAATAACAACGATACCCTACAAGGGGGAACCGGCGATGACTATCTCAACGGTGAAAACGGAATCAATCTCCTTTTGGGTAATGATGGCAATGATACCTTTGAATTGACGAGTACTACCGCGACCAATACGATTACCGGCGGTAACGGTACCGACACTCTCACGTTTTATTATGCGGGTGCGACAACCATCAATCTATCTCTTACCTCCGCACAATCTACAGGCGGAGGAGGAAGTATCACGCTAAGCGATGACATCGAAAATGTTTCAGGAAGCAACAGCAGCACAGATACTTTAACCGGAAATCTATTAGCAAATGTTATGTGGGGGAATGGGGGAAATGATAGCCTCTACGGTGCCGGTGGTATCGATACCATCTACGGCGGAAACGGAGCAGATAGATTATACGGAGACATTGCTACTCCTACCCTAAGCGACGGAGGCAATACGATCTACGGCGGAGAAGGGAACGATACCCTCTATGGCGGCTTGGGCAATGATACTCTCTATGGTGATGACGGCGGAAGTTATGCTACCAGTTGTAACGATACCTTTGTAGCAATAAGCGGATCGGATGGAACAGATGCAATGAACGGAGGGCAAGGAACCGATACCGTCGACTATACTGCCATAAGCAATAATATCAGTGTCACGTTGGCAGGGGCAGCCGTTGCAACCGTAACGGTGACAGGCGGAAATAACGATACCGTCGTCAATATCGAAAATGTTATCGGCGGTAGCGGCAATGATTACATCATCGGTGATGGTAACTCGAATTATCTCAACGGTGGAACGGGTAACGATACTCTCCTAGGCGGTGGCGGAAACGACACCCTCACCGATACGAGCGGAACCAATACCTTTGCCGGAGGGGCAGGCAACGATACGATCACCGGAATTGCGGCAACTTCATGGCTTGATTATTCGATCGACGGTATCAATGAAGGGGCAACCACCAATCTCAATACAACCATCGGTCAATCTGTTTCTACAAACAGAGGAAGCGATACAATCTCTGCGCTCAATCATATTACCGGTTCAGCCTATAACGATAATTTTTCCGGTAACGGCAGTGTCAACACGATTATCGGCGGAGCCGGAGACGATACGATCGAAGGGTACGGCGGAAATGATATTTTAGACGGAGGAACCGATACTGCCGTAGGTGACACCCTCACCTACCAGTATGAAAATAAAATCAGTGTCACCCTATTAGACGGCGGAGCGGCAACCAATGTCGGAGTATGGAACGGAACCAACTATACCTCACAAGTAGACGTTATCAGTAATTTTGAAAACATCTCCGGTTCCAACAGTACAAACTCGGCACTAAACTCAGATATTATCGCGGGAAATTCCTCGGGAAATACCATTATAGGATATGCCGGAAATGACTCCCTCTACGGAGCCGCAGGCAGCGACTACATTGACGGCGGTTCCGATAATGATACGATAGCAGGCGGTACCGGAGCGGATACCATTCTCGGCGGTAACGGGAATGATGTACTCAGAAGTGGAGGAACCGCTTATAATAATGGTAGTGCCGATGGGTTTGCGGACACTCTTTATGGTAATGCAGGGGATGATACACTCTATGGTATGCTAAATGGCGATACTTTGTATGGGGGCGATAACGACACAGCCTTTAGCGGTAACGACCGAATCGACTACAGTGAGCTTGCCGCCGGAAGTGCCGTGTATATCGACATCAATGCAACTGCCGGATCGTCGCTGGCTCAATTGGTCGGGACACCCTCAACGACCGACACCATTTTCGGCTTTAATACCGTTATCGGAAGCAGCGGAAACGATACGATCGTCGGTAATGTCAATAATAACTATATTGTAGCCGGAAACGGTGATGATGCCGTCTATATGAGCCCTATCGCCACCGCATCCTCAGCACTAACCGGAGGCAGTGACAACATCGATATGGGAGCCGGAGACGACACCCTCTATGTCTTTGCTTCCGAACTTACCAGTGCCGATGTCATAAACGGCGGTACACATACGACCGGTGATACGATTGTCTTTAAAGACGGCGGAATCATCAATGATCCGACCAAATTTTCCAATGTTTCCAATATCGAATTTGTACAGTTTGCCAATGTCGCCAATACTATCAGCCTTGATACGACAAAACTCAATGATGTCAAACTGATCGGCGGCTCGACCACCGATATTTTCAACTACGCGATTGCCAATTTCGATAGTCATGATACCATTGACGGTAGTGCAGGAAATGATACCCTCTCCTTCACCTCAGCCGGCACCCTTACCGATGCTATGCTGAGTTCCATTAGCAGTATCGAAAAAATACAGCTTGCCAACGGTACCAACACTATCACGGTGGATGTCAGTGCCATCGGCGGCGGAGTAGCAACACTTTACGCCAATAGCGCCGGAGGAACCAATACCTATAATTACTCTCTCGGCAACTTGTCCAGTGCCGATTTGATCGTGGGGGGCGGTGCCAGTACCACCGATATACTCCAATTTTTAGATGCAGGTACGATTGCTGATGATACCCGATTCAACGGACTTACCAATATTGACCAAATCAAGTTGGCAAACGGTACGAACACCTTTAATATCGACAGTACCAATGAAGCTAAATTGAGTGGAGTCAGTTTGATCGGGGGAACCGGCATCGATACTTTCGTCTACGCGTCGGCTATTTTAACCAACGGAACCGCCAATGCAAAACTGATCGGTTCAAGCGGCAATGATATTTTAAAGATTACGGGATCAACATCCGTAGCCGATACGAATCTCGCAGGGTTCTCATCGATTCCGACATTGGATGTCAACAGTTATACCGGATCCGTTACGCTGGGGGCAAATGCCACGACGATGGGGATCACTACGATTGATGCCAGTACAAACGGCGGCACACTGAGTATTAATGCTTCAGCTATGACAACGGGTGTAACCATCAAAGCCGCAACCGTTGGAGGAAGCACCTATACCGGAAGTAATAGCGCTTCTACCGATGTATTAACAATCGGCAGTGCCATTACGCAAAATGCCTCGGCAATCACTAAAATCGAAACCATCACACTCAATGCCGATACCACCTTTACGGGAGATTTGGTCGGAGTCACAACTCTCAATGTCGCAAGCGCTAAAACACTGACACTGGATGCATCCGCCCTGAGCGGCGATACGACGACCATAGCCGACAGCGGTACCGTTGTCATCAACAACACCTCCGGAGCCAACCTCAGCACGTTGACATTCAGCGGGGCCGGAGCACTCCAGATCAACGGAACCAATGCCAACGATACCATCACTCTCAATTCGACCCTCACTTCCTACACCGGAACGATTACCCTAAGCGGCGGTGCCGGTGATGATGTTCTGACAGGTTCAGCTAAAAATGAAACGCTCATTGGCGGTGCCGGAAATGATACCCTCTCCGGCGGTGCTGGGGCAGATTATATGGACGGCGGAGCCGATGATGATACCTATCGTTATACGGCTATAGCCGATATTTCTACCGATGTTATTAACGATACGGGAGGCGGTACCGATATTATCTGGACCGATGCAAACGCCAATTTCAACCTCTCTACCGCAACCGCAACCGGAATCGAGGGGTTGAAATTTTATCAAGCCGCAGGTACCCAAACCAACACGATCTCATGGGCTCAAGCATCCGCATTTACCACCTTTACCGGCTTTGCAGGTGCCACCGATACCGTAAGTGTTACGGGAGTAACCGCCAGCCTTGATATGAACAGCGCTAAAACGTACACCAATGTTGCCAAAGTTATCGTCGATGCATCCTCCGCATCAGCAGCTATTACCCTCACAGGCGCATCCGGCGTTGCTAACAGTATCACGGGCGGCAGTAATAATGATACCCTTATCGCGGGAACACTCGCCGATTCTCTGTATGGAGGTTCAGGCAACGATACGTATCAATTTGTCAGTACCTATTTGGCAAGTACCGACATACTCAGCGATACCAGCGGTACAGCCGATGTATTGCAAATCACCGATGCAGGTGCCACTATTGTATCATCCCAGTTGAGCGGTGTTACAGGTGTCGAAATACTCAAACTTGCTTCCGGATCAACGGCTACAATGGGAGGCAGTCTCACAGCGGTTGACCTCTCAGCAGGCGGCAGCAATACGGTCAATAACGCTACGGTTGCAAATATCACCATCACGGGTGGAGCAGGAACCGATACCCTAAATATCAGCGGCGGAGTGGCGCTCAACGCATCCAACATCACCAACGTGGAAGCGATCAATATAACCGCTGGAAGCAGTGCCATCACCGGAAGCTTTGCAGGAACACCGACGATCACGATTGCCTCAGGAGCTACCCTGAGCGATAGCGTCGCCGCAACGAGTGCCAAAACGCTCAACATTAACGGAACCCTCACGGAGACCAATGTCAATGCTCTCAATATCTCCAATTTTGCGCTCAACAGCGGCGGTACACTCAATCTGACGCTCGCATCCGGCGGAACATTGGATGCAAGCGTTGCAGGATTTAACAAAAACAGCGGCGGCGCACTCAAAATAAACGGCACTACCGGAGCAGAAACCATTACGGTTGATTCTGCGAAATACGGTACCAATGCGAACGACAGTATCACCGACGGCGGCGGTACCGATACCCTGATCGTAAAAGGCTCCGGTGCTATCGACTTTACCAAAATAGCCGGTATGGAAACCGTTGATCTAACCAACTATACCGGAACTACCCTCGCTACCAATACCACGACAGGCGAAACCGTTAAAATCAATTCAGCCTACACCTCCATCAATACCGGAGGGGGAACCGACCAACTCTATATTAGCGCCAACACGGTCGATCTCAGCGCCAGCACATTAACCGGTATCGAAAGCTTCTATGTTGCAACAGGTGCTACACTGATCGTAAAAGCAACCGACGTTGCAGGAAAAAATGTTACGGGGGGCGGTAATATTATCATCATGATGGCATCAACCTCTGCGGCTGATCTCTCTACGATCACTGTGACAGGGACGAAAACGTTGGAAATTACGGCAAATTCAACCTTTAGCGGAACCATCGGGAGCATCTCTTCCTTGGTTGTTGATAGCGGGGTAAGCGCTACCATTTCTGCAAGTGTTATTAATGGCAAAACCATTGCCGTATCCGGTGCGGGAAGCTTGGATATTACCGCCAACACGACCGCCGCTAATAACAATTTTTCGGGGATGACCAAGTCCATTTCGGGAGATGTCACTCTCAATGTTACCAGTGCACTTGATTTGAGTGCTGTCAATATCGGTACGGCATCTTCATTTATTGATAAGATCAATACAACCGCGGCATTAACCCTAAGCGGTGCCCAAATTAATGCCATCTCAAAAGTCTCCGGTACCGCCAACGTTACGATAGAAGCAGGTACGGCGAACGTCGATTTATCCACGAAAGTCCTTACCGGATATAGCGGTACCTTTGTTGTTAATGACGGAACCGGTACCCAAACACTCACCGGCACATCCAATGCCGATACCTTCAATCTCGATAATGCTTCGGCAAGCGTCGTAGCCGGAAGCGGAGACGATACCATCAATTTACTCTCGACCTTGGCTTCATCACCGAGCGGAACGATCGATGGCGGCGGCGGTACCGGAGATACTCTTAATATTGGCAAAAGCGGTCTTACGATCAACGCCTCCAATATCACGGGAGTCGAAACCATCAATGTTAACGCTTCAACAACGATGAACGGAACCATTAGTGCCAATAGCGTTACCGTCGCCAGCGGTACAACATTGAGCGCAGACGCATCAGTGATCAGCACTGAGAATATCAGCGGCACTGGCACAGTGAACGTAACCAATCTACAAAATACCCTTGCCGCCGACTTTTCAACCATAGCCGCTGCCACAACGCTCAACGCAACTTGGAGCAGCGGTAGCGGAACCTATACCGGAAATCTAACCAATGTCGATTCGCTAGCGATCAGCGGCGGAACCATGACCACCAGTGATGATATTTTATCAGGTCATACGGTAACGGGCACTGGAGCCCTTAATGTCAATGTTGATAGCAATTTGGCCTTTAATTGGTCCAATATCGCATCATCGGTCAATGAAACTCTCAATTTCACAGCCTCCGCGACGTACACCCAAAACATTTCCGGAGCCGATGCCATTACCCTCTCCAGCGGTGTAAATGTTGATCTTAGCGGGGCAACACTCAACAGTGCTACCACGATCACAGGTAGTACCGGAGATGAAACACTGACACTCGATCAAAGTATGAATTCTATCAATCTGGGAACAGGTACCGGAGATACTCTAAATACCCTAGCAACCATGGATCTAAGCGGAAAAGTCTCCGGTGTTGAAATACTCAATGTCGCCAATGCAACCACGACAACCCTGAACTACAGTGATATAGGAGCCAGCGGCATCTCTACCCTTTCGGGTTCAGGAGCCGTCACGATCAACGGTGCGACTACAATGGATATTAGCAGTGAAACGGTCTCTCTAGGAGCTGATAAACTTGGAATAACCGGAACGACTGGCGCCGATAGTCTCGTCCTTGATTTTAGCCAACTCGACAAAGTACAGTTTGATGGCAATAGCGGCAGCGATACCGTCTCTTTCTTTGGCAGTACTGCATCAACTACGTTCTCAGATACCAATGCCTTTACCAATATTGAAACGCTTGACATCAGTTCTCTTGGATTATCCGGAGGCTCTCTTGCGATAGACGCCAACTCGTTATACGCATTTACCGGTACCAATGTCGGTCATTCTCTAACCTTAGATGCCGCTACCGCTGATCTATCAGGCAATCTCTCTGTTGATGGATTAACCTCATGGACAAACGTCGATACGGGTATAGTGACTACGGCTTCCAACTTCACTCTCTCTTCCGGGCACTATTCACTTACCGATACCAGCGGTCACATCACAGACCTTCATGTAGCAGCACTTTAGGACATAAATGGAACAACTATTCGAACCAACTCATCCCTCACACGATAGGCTCCTCCTATCGTTCAAATACATCCTCGATTTTTACAACGGGGATGTCGAACTCAAAACCATTACGACGATATTGGCACATACGAAAGAGCACTTGGAAATCGATGATCTAAAACACGGTTCTGTCGATTTCGGTCTCAACTTTGAACAAGCGGAAATATCGGCCGATATGATTTATTCCCATATCTTCCCCTGCATAGTGACGAAAGAAGATTCCAACGCTACCGTTTTATTAGGGATTGAGGGGGATAACGCACATCTATTGGATGTTATAAGCGGTAAAAAAACGACCTGTTCGATAGCCGAACTCGTATCCAGCTTCGACACCCTCCTCTATTTTTACAAAGAGATCAGCCATAAAAATATTTTAACGCATGACGAAAAAGGGAAACAGTGGTTTTGGAACCATCTCATCGAAGCCAAACCCGATATTACCAAAGTGGCTGTTCTCACGGTGTTTATCAATATTTTTATTTTACTTATTCCGCTGTATGCGATGAATGTCTATAACCGAGTGATCCCGAATTTTGCCATTGAAACTCTGTTTGTACTGACATTTGGAGTTGTTCTGATCTTTCTTTTTGACGCCCTTTTCAAAATGGCTCGAATCTATATCCTCGAAAACATGGGACGACGCATCGGAAGTGTTATGGAAGAGGAGTTATTAAAGAGACTCATGTTGATTCAAAGCCAGCATGACCATCTCCTCGCCGGATCAAAAGCAAACTTATTTAAAGAGATCGCACAAGTACGTGATTTTTTCATGTCCAAAAGTATTGCGTATGCACTCGATCTTCCGTTTGTCTTTTTAACCTTGTTGGTCATATATCTTATCTCTCCCAGTGTAGCCGTTGTCACCTTCTTGTGCGGCATCGCTATCATCGGAGTCAACGTTGTTTTGCAAATACCGATTTTTACCTTGGGGCGCAAACTTTTTCATGACGGACAAATTAAACACAACTATCTGTTTGAAACGATCAAAGGGATTGAAACACTGAAATTGACCAATGCCGTCTCCAAACGGTTGCACAAATGGCGACAATTGGTCAATTTTTACAATTTTATGAATCTGAAAATCCAGATGTATACGAACTTAGCAACCAATCTTTCCTACATCATCATGCAGCTTGCAACCGTCCTGACATTGGTTGTCGGAGTTTATCAAGTTCAAGAGAAAAACCTCACCATCGGAGCACTGGTCGCCCTTGGTCTATTGGTCGGACGAGCGATGGTTCCTATAGTCAATATTTCTAATTTGCTGAGTAAATACAAAGAGTTCAAAGAAGCCCTCGAATCGCTCAACCAATTTTGGCACATGCCTCTTGAAACCCAAAAACCGATTGACATCGGAATCAAAAAACTTCAAGGGCAAATTGAATTCAATAGCGTATCCTTCACCTACACGGGCTCCAGACAACCCTCCCTCACCGCTGCCAACTTCAAAATCAAACCGGGAGAAAAAGTCGGTTTTATTGGACCGACGGGCGCAGGAAAAAGCACGGTTTTACGTCTGCTAACCGGATTAAACACCCCCTCTTCGGGAACGATATTTATCGACGGACACGAGATAAATACGATCCATCCCGTTGAACTGCGCGACAGTATCGGCATCATGCCGCAAGAGCCGTTTTTATTTGACGGTACGCTAAAAGAAAATATCGAAATCGGTCAAAATATCGGCAAAGATATGCTGATCAAGCTATTGGCGATGACCGGACTCGAAGATCTGGTCAAACGCTCCGGCGAAGGGGAAAACTTCCAAGTCGGAGAGGGAGGTTCACGCTTATCGGTAGGTCAAAGACATTTGGTGGGATTAGCCCGATCACTGATCAACGACCCCTCAATCCTCATTTTAGATGAACCGACCACAGGAATGGACATCGGTCTTGAAAAAGAGATGATTCAGCACCTAAAACCGATCGTTGCGGATAAAACTTTGATTCTCATCACTCATCGCTTCGCGGCATTGGAATTGGTGGATCGGGTGATGGTCGTCAACAACGGACGAATTATTGCCGACGGCTCAAAAGACGATATTCTCCGACAGCTTCAAACCCAGAATGGGAGTAGCGCAGTATGACTAAAATGACACTCGAAAAACGGTGGAACTATTACATTACCGTCATCCCCATCGGACTTTTTTTACTCACCGCTTTAATCTGGGCAGCCTTTTCAGAGATTGACGAAGTGGTTCGCGGGGAAGGGAAAGTGATCCCCTCCGGACAGACCAAAGTGTTACAACACATGGAGGGGGGAATCGTCGCCGAAATCTTAGTAAATGAAGGGGACGAAGTAGCCATGAATCAGCCGATCTATCGGCTTGAGCAGGCATCGTTTACGGCTGAATCGAATGAAAAAGATTTGGAAAAAGTTGCCTTACAGGCAAAACAGCACCGCTTAGAGAGTCTTACCTATGATAAACCGCTTGTTTTTAGTGCCGGTTTTAGCGAAAAATATCCTCAGATCGTCAGCAATGAAATGCAGATCTACTACAGTGAAAAACTCAACAACTCCGATCGGCTTAACAGCGCTTTGCAAAAGGCGGAACAAAAAAAATATGAGATACAGGACTTAGAAGCAAAACTCAGAGATTTGTCTTCGGAACTCGATGTCGAAACCCAAAATACCGCCATTGCCGAACAGTTGATGAAATCGGGTGCCGGTTCCAAAAAAGAGTACTTGGCGGAAATGAGCAAAAAACAAAATCTCATTACGGAACTTAACGGAGTCAAAAACCAAATCCCTATTGCCAAGGGAAAAGCAAGTGAAGCGTTATATGAAGTAAGCTCCATCAAATCAGAAATCAAATCCAAAGCGCTCAATGAGCTGCAAGACATTCGTCTCAAACTGAGCCAAACGTTCCAACAAAGCGAAGCGAGTGTTGACCGAACCAAACGTCTCTTAATCACCTCTCCCGTCAAAGGGGTGGTCAATAAACTCTATTATTTCACCATCGGCGGTGCGATAAAACCGGGAGACAAAGTAGCTGAAATCACCCCGTTGGAAAGCGGGTTTATGATTGATGCCAACATACGGGCCCTTGATAGAGGTCGAATCTGGATCGGTCAAAAAGTAAGTATTGAAATCACCGCCTACGATTATGCCAAATACGGAAAAATCGAGGGTCAATTGGTATCGATCAGTCCCGATAGCTACACCAACCAAAAAGGTGAAATTTTATACGCGGTAAAAGTCAAAGCCTACAAAGACAACCTAGGGAAAAATCTTCCGATCATGCCGGGGATGGAAGCCGTCGTCAACATTGTCACCGGAAAACGGACCGTTTTAAGCTATCTCTTCTTGCCGATCAAACGGATGGGCAAGAACTCCATGCTAGAGCCGTAAGTAATGTGCTATAATAAGATTTTTATATTTATTAAGGAATTTTGAATGTTTGCATTGATACTAAAATTTCAATCGTTAATGGAGCAACTCCGAAAAAACAAACGTCTTTGGTTTACCAGTATTACCATCATCGCATTTTTAGGGATTGCCGGAACGCTTCATTATCTAAATTCCACGACCGAGAGAAGTGCCAAAAATCTTTATGAAGCCACCAGCAGCGCCTACTTTTTAGAGTTAGATTCAAAACTCCTCAGTGCACAACAGCAAGTCAGCATTTTGGGATCTTCTCTGATGGACAATCAACCGTTCGTAGCCATGATCAGTAATCAGGCTAACAGTGCCGTGAACAGCCAAAAATTAAAGCAAATTGCCGACAATGTCAATACTTTGAGCAAAAACCAAATTGCACTGGAACTCTACGATAAAAACCGTATGAAGACCGCTTCTTCGATTGAAAATATGAAAGTTAGTACACAGCCTTACGATTCCAAAGCGCTTCAAAAAGCGATTACCTCCAATACCTTTACCACTGCCGTCGAGTACCAAGACGGACAAGTGTATATCAGAGCTTTTTTCCCGATTCCCACCGGCGTTTTGGAAGTTAAAAAATCGGTCGATTATTTAATTGACGAGTATGCAGGAAACAATCAAATGTTTCAAGTGGTACTCGACAAAGATTTTTTGGACATGAAACGGGTTCAGGAGTATAGTTACAAAAAAATCGGTAAATCCGAAATCAGCGTTCAATCCAAAAGCGACGACACCTTTATGGAGTATCTCGCAACGCTCGATTTTGATCAGCTGGTCACGGATAAATATATCCTAGCCGATGATTATTTCATTATGGGAAAACCGATACTCGATTCAGACGGTAAGCGAATAGGAATTTTCTTGATCGGGGAGTATGTTTTAAAAGACGATAGCCTACCAAAAATGACCAAAAGCATTTCGACGGGTATTACAACTGCGGCCATGGGTCTAGTTGTCTCCTTACTCATCTTGATGATTTAATCGTGGGCAGTGTATTGAAGATATGAAACGAATAAAAGTACATAAAGCCTATTTTATCACTTGGTTGTTTATCCTTTACGTGGTCTACGTAAACGGGGAAGTTCTAGGGAACTTTTTTATGGCAACCGTTATCTTCAGTTCTGCCATTGTAGGTTTTTTGGCGGTTGGAACTCTCTATCAGTTTGTCAGCGGTTTTGACATCATGATGCTCGGCGGTACCTTCGGAGCGCTTGCCTACAAACGAACCGGATACGAGTTTTATCTGCGCAGTATCGATTCGATTCTCCCCGCGAATATCGCCCATATGCTCCAGAGCCGAAAAAATCAGCATCAGATGCTCTTCACCGAAGAGGAGTCGAGAAGCATTATCGACTGGCTCGAACATAAATTTACCAAACAAAAAACCTATATCAACTTTTTTATCAATACCTCGATGCTTATCGGTCTCTTGGGAACTTTCGTCGGATTGGTCGAATCGATTGATAAAATGGGACAAATCATTTTAAGCCTTAACGGTGATGTTGAGATGTCGGAGATCATGCAACAATTCTCCGGTCCTCTTTCAGGGATGGCAATCGGATTCGGGGCATCGTTATTCGGGGTTGTTACCGCCGTTATTTTGGGTCTCAACGGATATATTCTTTTCCGATACCAAGATACCCTCATCAGCGGCGTTGAAGAGTGGCTCAAAGATCGTATTATCGATATGGCACCTGAGCATATCAATACGACATCTTTGAGCGCGGAAAGCGATCTCGCCGGTCATCGCAAAAACTTTATGGATGTTTATCTCGATCAGCTCTCTTTGCTGACGGCAGAAATTGTCAAATCCTCAAACGGAGCGCAAAGTATTGCCACGATGGCATCCTCACTTTCATCTATCGAAACGATCCTAAACGAACAAAAAGAGTATATGCGCTCTACCCTTGAACTGCAACAAGCTAATCAGACTCGATACGAAGCGCTCTCACGTTCACTCAATAACCTATACGAATTAACCGACAACCGTTTGGAAGATCATAAAACCTCACTTGATGCAATCTCAGAGTCCGCGCATCAACTGTTAGTGCAAAATGATACTCAGATGAATACTCTTAACTCTAATATTGCCCTTATGAATGATCAGATAGGGACGAAAATCGATCAACTAAACGAGAAAAGTGCTCAAAATGCATCGGCACAATTGGTGAGCCTAAAAGAGGCGGCTAACAGTTTGGATGAGAATAAACGCTCTCTCAAAACCCTGCTCAAACTCCAAGAGAGTTCTAAATCACAAGATACGGCATTTCATTCACAAGCGATTGAACTATTAGAAGGGATGGATTCGGGTATCCATGCATCCAAAGAGAGCAACAACGTATTAATAGCCCACGTATCAGAGATGAAACAGGGGATAAACGGTTCGCTATCGACATTAAACGATCATACCTCTTTATTAAAAAATATCGAAAATACGATCGGGCGTACTGCGAGTCGTGAACAAAAATCAGGCGGGAAAAAAGGTCTTTTCTCTTTTTTCTCAAAATAATAAATTCTTAATAGGCGGCGTGAATGGCGGGTGGCGGTGATAGCAATGAGATGAATCCATTCATCTCGTATGTAGACTTGTTTGCTTCGATTATTATGGTATTGCTCCTGTTTATATTGATCATGTTCGTCAATGTCGGCTATTACATACAGTTCAATACCAAAAATAAAACAGAAAACAAAGAAGAAAAAACCAAACAAGAAGAAGTTACCCCCGAGCTGAAAAAAGAAGAGAACAAAGAAAAAACGATCCAGTATTTTGTTCAAAATGAGAACAACAATACCACGCCGGTTCAAGGGGGAGAAGTCGAGGGAAATGTACTTATCAAAAAATCGGAACAATTCGCCCAAGCCGAATTTAAAGAGCAAGAGTTGGTTATCGCTTTTAAAAATAATGAATATTTTCTAAACAAAGAGATTACCACTCAAGTAACCGATTTTATGGAAAATACCCTCAAGAAAAATCCTAATGCTCTCTTTTACATCAGTGTCAACGATTCACAAAAGCTGATCAGCTCGACACAAACGAAACAAGTCTCGTTAGGGAGAATACTAAGCCTCAAAAATGCATTGGAAAAAGTTCCCTCACTTCAAAATAAAATCAAACTTAGCTATAAACAAGCCGAATCTCTCAACTATGAATTCGGCCATTTAAAAATTGATGTGAAATAAGGTAGACAATGATGATTTCAAACGTATCAAAATATTTAATGATGGGATTCCTCGGTCTCCCTTTGGTATCTTCTGCATCCGTTTTAATCGATAACAATAGCAGCATATCCAATCTTCAATCAACCGAAACGAATGCAACGATCCCCCCTCCTTCCAATGAAAATAACGTAACGCTAAAAACAACGGTCAAAGAGGCGATAGAATCCAATTACCGTGTCAAACAGGCAAAAGAGCGTGTCCAGCAAGCGAACCATTTTGTCCGAGAAGCGTATGCTGATTTCTTGCCGCAAGTAGCGCTAGGTGCCAATACCCAACGCAAGCAATATGAAGGGTTTGACAATCAAAATTATTCCCAAAGCCAATACGACATGACGCTAACCTATAATCTTTTCTCCTCAGGAAAAGATTACGCGACGGTTCAAAAAAATAAAATTTTAAAAACCACTCAGGAGAAAAAGTTAAAAGGGACTTTAGAAGAAGAGATCGCCAAAGTGGTAGATGCCTACTTCAGTGTCGTGTACGGCAAACTTTCGTTAGAAGTAAACCAAAAAAATTACGATAAGCTTGTAAAAATTTATGAAATTGTTAAAACAAAACGAGAGTTAGGTGCCGCTACCATGGGGGATGAAAGTTCTATCTCCGCCAGTGTTTCAAACGCGAAAACAGCGATGACCAATACCGAATCGGCGTATAACAATGCCAAAGACTATTACGAATTCCTAACCAATAAAAAAGTGGCTGATTTTACCCCGTATGAAACCGGATTTGACATCAAACTCGATGATATTAATCTCGTACTGGATGAAGTCCAATCCAACAATACCGATCTAGGGATCATTAAAACACAGATTAGTTCAAAACAAAAAGAGATTTTCATCAACAAGGCTACCGACTGGCCTACGATTGATCTATCTTTTACCGATATCCGACGCAACCGATATGACTATAACAACCATAATGCAGCCATTGCGGTTGATGGATATAACTCTGATTTACTGTTACAACTTACCTTCAACTATAATCTCTACACGGGTGGGAAAACAGAAGCGAGAACGGCACGGCTCATGAGTGAGGCAACCGAGAGCACCTACAATTTAGAGTACACCTCAAAAGAGTTAAAATGGAATTCTCAAAAATTATACAACTCGGTGCAAACCAATACCAAAACACTTGAAACATTATCGAGCGAAATTGCCGCAAGTGAAAAAATGGCAGATGCCTATTGGGAACGTTTCCGTCTTTCAAGTCAAGATCTGGTAACACTACTGCAAGCTCAACGGCAAGTCAACACGGCGGAACTCGAAAAACTAAGAAGTGAAAAAACACGGATTCTTGATTATTTTAACTTACTTGCAAAACAGGGTAAATTATCAGAATACTTTGGCTATTAATATAGTTATTAAACCACCAGAGGTGTATGATGTCAAAAATTGGAATATTGCTGTTTATGGTTTATAGCTGTCTTTTTGCCGGAAGCGTAGACAACAACTCCACGAAAAAAAAATCCTCTTTAAAAGAGAAAGCGCTTTTCGTTAATAAAAAACATTATGACGAGCATTTAGCCAAAAATGCGGAACAAGAAAAAATGAAAAAGAAAAAAGAACTCAAAATATATAAACGTAAAGACGGTACTATCGATACGCTAAAAACCATCAACGCGGCTAATCGATGAGTGAAGCGGGGCAAGCTTTTCTTGCGCTCATACTCAGCGGTGATCTGTTTTTAAACGATAATCAAAACGATGAAGCGATCAGTTGCTATCTAAAAGCGGCTAACATCGAAAATATCCGTTCATGGGATAAAAGTGTAGTGTTACGCTTTTATAATAATCTTGCTATCGCCTACAAAAGAAAAGGCGATTTAGTCCCTGCTCAAAAGCTTTTTGAACAGGCGATTGCTATCGATTCCGCCTACCCTCTTTCGTATTTGAATCTTTTTAACCTTTACAAAACACAAAATAGAATCGCCGATGCTGAAGCGCTATTGCTAAAAGCCCTCTCCCGGAACATCAACGACATTCGATTTCATTTGTCACTGATAGAGTTCAATAATCAAAGAAAAAATTTTAGAAAAGCATTAGAGATAGCGATCGATTGCGTCAAAAAATTTAGAGGAGAGTATCAAGCGCACTTGACGTTAGGTAATTGCTTCGCAACACTAAAGCTTTATAAAAATGCGATTGATCCCTATAGCGCCGCTATCAATATCAAACCCGAAATAACCTCGGCATATAATAACATCGGAGTAGCCTACAAAGAACTCGGTGAGTATGAAAAAGCTCGCGCAGCCTATCAAAAAGTATTGGAACTCAACCCGAACGACAGTGCCGTTCATAACAATCTGGGCAATCTATTACGAAATTTTGATGATATGACAGGGGCAATACGCCATCTCGAACACTCCATCCGACTGAATCCCTCTTATGCCGATGCGTATAGTAATTTGGGAGCCGTGTACAAAGAGAACAAACAGTATGCGGAAGCGGAAGCGTTTTATCGCAAAGCCATTTCGTTAGCTCCGAATCATACCAATGCCAATTTTGACCTTTCTTTGATCGAGCTCTCAAAAGGGGAGTATAAAAACGGGTGGCAGCGATATGAACACCGTATAAAGATGGATGAACTACGTTCTAAAATTCATCACTACAAAACACCTATGTGGAGAGGCGAAAACCTGCACGGAAAAACGATTATCCTCCAAAATGAGCAAGGTTTCGGAGACAACATCATGTTCATCCGATACGTTCCACTATTCGTTGAACTGGGTGCCACAATCATACTCCGAACGCGTCCTGAGCTGGTTCGACTCTTTGAATCCGTCAAGGGGGTAGAAAAAGTCTACAGTGAAGAGGATGAGATTCCCGAACATGACTATTACCTACCCCTTTTATCGTCTCCTACGCGCTTTAAAACAACGATTGAGACTATACCGAAGCATTTCCCCTATATTATTCCCCGTAGTCAAGAGATAAGCGATTTTAAATGCAACAAAAAGAGTTTCAATATCGGTCTTGTATGGAGCAGCAGCCGAACCAATAAAGATTTCAAAAATAAATATATCGGACTAGAGCATTTTAAAATGCTCTTCGCAATCAAAGGGACGACATGGTATTCCCTCCAAGCGGGAGAAGATGCGCAGGAAATAAAAGTAGCAAAGTTGGAAAATAAAATAACGGATCTCTCAGAAAGATTAGTCAATTTTTCGGCAACTGCCGCCATCATCGAGAAATTGGATCTTATCATCACAACCGATACGGCTATCGCCCACTTATGCGGAGCAATGGATAAAAAAGCGTGGGTTTTAGTCCCGAAACCGGCCGATTGGAGATGGATGCAAGAGGGGAAATCTACCCCGTGGTATAACAGTTTAGAGCTCTTCCGACAACATCAGAAAGGGTCTTGGAACGAGGTGATTTCCGAGATTAAAGATAAATTGTCGCAACGGATCAAATAATTATTGTTTTTCGATCTTTTCGATAATATGGGCGGCACCCTCAGGAGCGATTAACTTCTCCAGCGCTTTACTTTTCGCTGCAATATCACTCTCAATCGCTTCTTGCAGTTTTACAACCAACCCTTCATTTTGACGTTCACACCATCCCGCATTATGATCGATGACATAACGGGCATTATGATATTGATGATCGGCGGCGGCGTAGGGAAACGGGATGTAAAAAGCGGGGATTTTAGCCGCACACAACTCCCAGAGCGTACTTGCCCCTGAGCGGCTGATCGCGAAATCGCTCCGCTCACACAGTTCGGCGATTTGAGTCGTAAATCCGTACACTTCCGCCTCGATCCCCATGGTATGATACGCGGCACGGACCCTCTCTTCTTCTTTCATTCCGCACTGATGGATGATGTGTATCCCTTTTTCCTGAAGCCACGGAGAAATCTCGATGGCCAAATCATTGATAAATTTTGCCCCCTGCGATCCCCCCAAAAATATCACCGTTTTCACTTCGGTTCGGATACGTGCATTCTCAAAATAGCGCGTATTGACAGGATAATCGCAATGATTTTCCCCCTCTTCGTACGAACTGAAAAAACGTTTCGCATACGGACGAAGCAATCGGTTCAACTTCCCCGTCACCGCGTTTTGTTCGTGGATATAGAGGGGCACACGCGATACAACTGCCGCCAATGCCGCAGGAGCCGCCGAAAATCCTCCGACACTCACAACAGCGTCTGCATGAAACGATTGGATCAAATCACGCGACTTCATAGAGGCTTTAAAAACTTTCCAGAGTGCTCCGAGTTTTCCCATTCCCGATTTATTGACCACCCCCGTCGTATCCAAAAAATGGGTCTCATGAAACAAGGTACTGTCCGCAAACCATTGACGATCTTGACCGGAAGTTGAGCCGATAAACATGACTCTATGTCCCCGTTCACGCGCGATCTGTGCTAATGAGAGGGCGATGACCAGATGTCCTCCTGTTCCGCCGCCGGTAAAGACAAGATTCATTTTTTATCCCCTGATTTGTACTTGATCTTTTTAGAGACCATAATGACCATCCCTACGCCGATAGCCGAAGCCAACATCGCCGAACCTCCATAGCTCAAAAACGGAACGGAGATCCCTTTGATCGGGGTCAATCCGCTGATACCGTAAGCATTGATCATAAAAGCAAACGTAATCAACAACCCTATACCGAGACTAAACAAATAGGCGGTATCGTCATGCGACCTGTTGGCAATTTTAAAGAGCCGGTGAAGGAGCATAATAAAAAGGAGCGTCACCCCGAATACCCCTAAAAATCCGAACTCTTCGGCAATCCCAGCCAATACGAAGTCGGTATGTACCTCACTCAAAAAACCGAGTTTAAACGTACCGCCCCCAAGCCCCGTACCGAAAATCGCTCCGTTATGAATCGCATTGAGCGAGTGTCCGATCTGATACGGCTCTTCGGCATTTTCGATCCGTAAATGTTTGGCGATCGATTCGGGGAAAAATGCCAAAACGGTACTCTGCGCCGATGCCCACCATGATAAGATACGGTTAATCCGGTGTTCCGCCGTCAAAATAAAAAAGAGGAAAAATCCCACCGCACTTCCGATCAGCGTCATAAAGAAACGAAAACTGCTCCCCGCAAAAAAGAGCATAAACGCCAACGTAAGCGCCAATACGACAACCTGCCCTAAGTCGTTTTGCATAAAAGCGATCAAAAACATGATGATAATAAAGATTGCCGCATAGGGGAGAAACCGTTTAAACTCTTCGGCGACCCCCATATTTGCGTGATGCCCGAGCTTACGTGAAAAACTCCATGCCAAAAAGTAAACGAATCCCACTTTGAAATACTCAACCGGAGCGAGTGAGAACCCGAACAGTTTAATCCACCGTTTTGCACCACCGACTTCACTCACCAGCGATGCCGGAAGAAACGGCATCACAATCATCAAAAATATCCCTCCGAAAAAGAGACCCAGTCCTAAACGATGGAGCCAAATATCGGGATCAAGCTGTGCGAGAGTCCACATAATTAAAATCGAGATAACCGCAACAATCAACTCTCGAATCACGAAATGGAAATCATTGTATTCAAAAAGGACAACCGTATACGCAGTAAGGGTATACGAGCAAATCACCCCTATCGTAATCAGTGCTGTTGTCAAAAGAAATAATTTTTTATCCGGCATTTATTAAGCTTATAATGTATAATTTTCATAAGTATATCGTTCTTTCGAAAATAGTTCGATAAAAGCAAATTGGAATGTTTTTTGCTTTAGTGTTCTAAAGAAATTTGAGAGAAAGGGGAAGTAACATGGGTATCACCGTTTCGCGTGCACATAATCTGATGGAAAGCGCCATGAACTACCGCGCGGCACGTCAAGACATCATTGCCGGAAATATCGCCAATGCCGATACCCCTTTCTATCGTCCTAAAGATATTAGTTTCGAAGATACGTTGGCACAAAAAAGTGCTGACATCTTCAAAAACAGATCCGAAGAGCTTCAAATGGCACACACCAACAGCGCCCATTTGGGACCGATCGATTCAGGTTCATCCAAACCAACCACTTTTTTTCGTGACGGGCACATGGCACGCAACGACGGAAACAGTGTCGATTTGGATGTTGAATCGACCGAAATGGCAAAAAACTCAACGATGTTTAATGCCCTAACTGCGGCACTCAAAAAAGATTCCGCTTTGTTCAAAAGTGTCATTGACGCTTCGAGCAAAACATCGTAAGGATTAGATTATGGCATTTTTAAATAGCTTTGACATTAGCGGTTACGGACTATCCGCTCAGCGTGTACGGGTAAACACGATCAGTGAAAATATTGCCAATGCCCAAACAACCCGAACCAATGAGGGGGGACCGTATCGTCGTCAAGAAGTTATTTTTAAAGCGATCGATTTCAATCAAGTGTACAATAAAGCACTTGAAAATGAGACCTCTCAACTCGGTTACAGCGACCCGCTCAAAGAGGGATTAGCAGGTTTAAAACCAAATCCTGCTATCATGAGCGTAATCGTTGATAAAATCAGCCGCGACGACAGCGCACCGAAGATGAAATATGACCCTTCACATCCGGATGCGGACGCAAAAGGGTATGTTGCATACCCGAATATTAATCCTGTTGTCGAAATGGCCGATTTAGTCGAAGCAACACGATCGTATCAGGCGAATGTCGCCGCATTCGAAAGTGCAAAAAACATGGCCGGCAGTGCCATCAGTATATTACAAGGATAATCCGTAAATGGCTAACGTTCACTCGATCAAAGCTCTTTCCACCGCTGATCTGCTCGCCAATAAGAGCACAAATGCGAGCGAGGCAAGCAGTACCGATTTTGCACAAGAGCTCAAAAATGCTCTCGGAAACGTCAACCAAATGCAAGTTGACGGCGAAAGAGCGATGAGTGACATTGCAACGGGTAGCGTCAAAGATTTGCATCAAGCCGCTATCGCCATCGATAAAGCCGAAATCAGTATGAAACTGATGCTTGAAGTACGAAATAAGGCGCTCAATGCCTATAAAGAAATTACCCGAACGCAAATGTGATTTAATCTTCTCACATGCGCCATTCTAATAAATCAAAAAAAATCCTCGCCCTTTTCCTCGTTCTCATGTTCGGTTTCGTCATCTTTTTGGCGGTGATGCTCTATACCGCTTTGCATGATCGTGCGATCCCCTCTATCTATTCCGAAGATTCCGCCAAAGCGCAACGCGGCTCTATTATCAGTGCGGACGGCTATCACATCGCGACGACCCAAAAACTCTACAAAGCGGTGGTCAATACCCGCAATATCGATCCGGGGAAAGAGGAACTCTTCATTCAACTTTTCAGCATCTACAGCGGAATGGATTCTGATGAAATCCGAGAACGTCTGCATACCCGAAAAGGCTCGGTAACACT
The DNA here is from genome assembly GCF_036279695.1 of Sulfuricurvum sp. GTDB lineage: Bacteria > Campylobacterota > Campylobacteria > Campylobacterales > Sulfurimonadaceae > Sulfuricurvum. The sequence goes on along the minus strand of NZ_DASUIQ010000020.1, from coordinate 4,958 downwards.
CAGTTACCACATCAGCCCAAAAGAGGCGATGTATCTTAAAACCCTTGCGTTTGAACTGCGTCGTCTAGGGGTATTTATCGAATACGAAACCTCAGGGGGGGAACGTATTTTACAGGGGCTCAGTATTTTGGAAAGCGGTGAAGCGCGCCTCTACCCTTACGGCAATCTCCTCACCCCTCTTTTAGGGTATCCTCGTAAAATGGAAGAGGATGGGTACACACGCATTTATGGGATTAAAGGGTTGGAGAAATTTTTTGATGAAGAGCTCAACCCACAGCAAAATCGAACCCAAAAAGCTCTGCGCGATGTCAACGGCTATCTGATTTTAAACCGCCAAAGCGACTTTAAACGGCAGATTAACGGACTCACCGTCAAGCTCAACATCCCTATTATGCTCCAATCACGAGTCGAAATTATCACCGATCAAATCAAAGAAAAACTTCAAGCTGATGAGATTATCGCCACCGTTATGGACTCAAAAAGCGGAAAAATCATCGCTTTAGCCAGTTCCAATCGGTTCGATCCCAACCATATCCGAACCCAAGACTACCCTTCGCTCAATACCAATGCGATCGAGTACAGCTACGAACCGGGGTCCGTTATCAAACCGATTATTTTCTCCCTTTTGCTTGATCGAGGGCTTATTAACCCTTACGACATGGTAAACGGTCACAACGGACGTTTTACGATGGGGACGAAAACCATTGTGGATGAGCACGCCTTTAGTACCCTCAGCGCGGAAGATGTTCTCGTCTACTCTTCCAACATCGGGATTGCCCAATTGGGTCAAAAACTAAGCGGAAAAGAGTTTACCGAAGGGCTGGAGCGGTTTGGATTTACCCATTTCAGCGGGGTCGACGTACCGTATGAAAAACGGGGTTCCATCCCAAGCTCCGCACAGCTGAACAATTACCTCTACAAAGCGATTACCTCGTACGGATACGGTATGCGCGCCAATGCCATGCAGCTCGTTAAAGCATTTAACGTCTTCAACAACGGAGGAAAACTCGTCAATCCGATGGTCGTTGAAGCCCTCTATGACGATAACGGACGGACGATTCCGATGCAGGTTCAAGCTCCGACACAAGTGATCTCACCCGCTACCGCAGAGCGGATGAAACAGATTTTGATTAAAACGGTCAATGTAGGGACGGGAACAGGTGCTAAAACTCCGGGATTGGAAGTGGGAGGAAAAACAGGGACGGCGCATATCGCTAAAAACGGTACCTACGTGAACAGCTACCACACCTCGTTTATCGGATTTGCCAACGATGCCAAACACAACTATACGATCGGTATTACCGTTATCGAACCGCGTACCGTCTATTTTGCTTCGATTACCGCCGTGCCGGTGTTTAAAGCGATTGTTGACCTGATGGTAGAAGAAAAATACCTCACTCCCGATCCCGTAGCGGCGGCAATAGCTTCACCTCAAGAGCCTACACCCCACTAAGGGCCTTTTGAATCACCGCCGTCACCTCTTTGTCAAACGGGTGGTGTTTCTCTATCCCCCAAACTTCGATCACCACTTCCCCTCTCACATAGAGTTTACGTTTTGATTGCAAAATACCGAGGAAGCGATTGCTATTGAGTTGTTTGGTATCGACACGAAAAGATAAGGGGATACTCGATTGAGCCCCCGATGGGATAACAATCGTTTTGGATCCCGCTGTGTTCATTTCACCCTGAGCGATCATCTCTTTTCCGTCATTCAGGGTGTATTGCAGTGAGACGATTTTAATATCGCTGTGCCATTTATTGCTCACGAGCAAATCGCTCCCCAGCCGGATTTCACCCGATTTCGTCGAAATACCCAACAAGGATAAGACTCCGAGCATCACTTCGGCTTGCGAGTTTTCCCATCGTACGTTTCCCTGAGGCTCTATGAGGATGTCTTTCCCCATTTTGGGAGCGCACCCGGCGATAAGCAATCCAATCGCAAAGAGTGATAAAGATCTTTTCATCTTACATCCATACATTGTCGATCAAACGGGTGGTTCCAACCCGCGCGGCTACCAATACGATCGTATCGCCTATCACTACCTCATCGAGGAACCGGAACGAGCGATTAACGATCGTAACATACTCGACATCCAAAGGAGAGAGGATACTCTCCATACTCGCCTTAATCTCACTGCTCTTGGTATTTCCCTGCATCACCATCTTGGTCGCACGTTTCAATGAAGCGGAGAGCTTCAATGCCTCTTCACGCTCCGAAGGGCTCAAATAGACGTTACGAGACGATAGCGCCAATCCGTCACTCTCCCGTACCGTATCCATAGGAACAATCTCGATATTCATAAAAAAATTATGGACCATCTGAGTTATGAGAGAGAGCTGCTGGGCATCTTTTTTACCGAAATAGGCACGCGTCGGTCGAACGATATTGAGCAGTTTCATCACGACCGTCAATACCCCGTCAAAATGACCGGGGCGCGAAGCACCCTCAAGGATAAATCCTCTCACATCGGGAGCACAAATACGGACTTCATCTTCACCGTACATCGCGCTCACATCGGGATAAAAGAGGACGTCTACGCCGCTGAGTTCACAGATTTTAAAATCGGCCTCTTCGCGACGGGGGTATTTGCTCAAATCCTCCCCCGCTAAAAACTGGGTCGGATTCACAAAGATCGATACCACCACACACTCATTCTCTTTGCGCGCGGCATCGATGAGGGTACGATGACCGATATGGAGCGCCCCCATCGTCGGTACAAACCCGATTGATCCCCTCATAGTTTGAAGCGCATCTTGAAGTTCTTGCGCGGAGCGTGCGATAATCATCGTTTTAGCCTCTTTAGAATATAATTGGCATTATAATATATCAGAAGGTATTCCACCATATGGATCATTACGAATATACCGAATTACTAAAAACATTGACGATTAAAATGCAAAACGTCACGGATGTTGTACGCCCTACAGAGATCACCGCCCGTTTGAGCGAAATCGAAGCACTTGAAAACTCAGACGGCTTTTGGAATGACGCGAGCGCGGCAGGGGTTATCCAAAAAGAGAAAACACAGTTGGAACGCCGTTTGGCAAAGTATTCTAAAACATTCAACACCCTAGGCGATGCGCTCGATTTATACGAAATGGCCAAAGAAGAGGGGGATGAAGAGACCATCGAATCTCTTTTTGCCGATGCGGGCGCATTGGAGAACAATGTTAAATCAATGGAAGTCGAAGTACTCCTATCGGGTGAACACGACAGTCATAACGCCATCGTCACCATCCATCCGGGTGCTGGGGGAACCGAGTCTCAAGACTGGGCATCCATGCTGTTACGGATGTATACCCGTTGGGCGGAGAGACGCGATTTCACCGTAGAGATGCTCGACTATCAAGCCGGCGAAGAGGCTGGGATCAAAGACGCCGCACTGCTGATCAAAGGGGTCAACGTCTACGGCTACCTCAAAAATGAAAACGGTATCCATCGTCTGGTTCGTATCAGCCCTTATGATTCCGCCGCCAAACGCCATACCAGCTTTACCTCCGTTATGGTCTCTCCGGAGCTTGACGATGACATCGATATTGAAATCGAAGACCGTGACATCCGTATCGATACCTATCGGGCATCGGGGGCGGGAGGTCAACACGTCAACAAAACCGAATCGGCAATCCGTATCACCCATGTCCCGACGGGTATCGTCGTGCAGTGTCAAAATGACCGTTCACAGCACAAAAACAAAGCGACGGCGTTTAAAATGCTCAAATCCCGTCTCTATGAGCTAGAGATGGAGAAAAAACAAGCGGCGGTTGACGGGATCGAAAAAAGCGAGAACGGCTGGGGTCACCAAATCCGTTCCTACGTCTTGGCTCCGTACCAACAGGTCAAAGACACCCGTTCGGGGATCCCTTACTCCAACATCAGCAATATTCTCGATGGAGATATTGATGAGATGATCGAAGGGGTTTTAATCTCTCTTAGCCGCAAAGATGACGACGAATAATCGAAATACCGTTCTCAAAGAGTGCGCCCTCCATGAGCCGTGCTCCTACATTGCGGGCAATACCCAAAGCATCCATTACAAAGTTATCCAAGAGTGCACAAAATCGCAATGTGAAGCGCTAATTTTACGGGGATGGCGACGCTTCGGATCGATGTATTTCCGCCCCATCTGCCAAGAGTGCCGAAAATGCGAAAGCCTCAAAATCGATGTGGAACGCTACATTCTCAGCAAATCCGAACGCCGAATCTTACGTAAAAATGCTCATCTGAGCACCGTGATCCGTCAACCGACCCTCACCCGTGAACACCTTGAACTCTTTGATCGCTACCATCGCTATAAACACCACACCCGTTCGTGGGATGCCCCCAAAAGCGATCCCAAAAACTACTACGCTTCCTTTGTCCAAGGGCACGGCGATTTCGGATTTGAAGTGCTCTATTTTGAGGGTGAAAAACTTATCGCCGTCGATCTGATCGATATTTTAGAAGAGGGGATCAGCGCTCTGTATTGCTACTATGACCCCGATTACAATCATCAATCGCTCGGGCGCTATACATTGTTGCAGCAAATCGAATTTGCACGCCGTTTGGGACTCAAATGGATCTATCTGGGCTACTACGTCGAAGGGTGCCAAAGTCTGGAGTACAAAGCAAGCTATTCCCCCTCACTGGAACTGATGGGGAGACCCGAAGAGGATGAAATACCGGTTTGGCGGGAGCTGCATGAAAACAATCCGCTTTGATACTTCTTTTATAACCCCTTCGAAAGTGATCTGTATCGGACGCAACTACGTCGAGCATATCCGTGAGCTGAATAATGAAATCCCCTCCTCCATGGTCGTCTTCAACAAACCAAACTCCACCATTACCGATACTCTGCGATTTATTTCTCCCGATACCCGCTTTGAGGGGGAAATCTGTTTTTTGATAATGGGCGGCCAAATTGCCGGTATCGGATTCGGACTTGACCTCACCAAAGCGGAAATCCAAAATCATCTCAAAG
>NZ_DASUIQ010000019.1:0-34878 GCF_036279695.1 Sulfuricurvum sp. | reverse complement strand
CTCGGTGAAGCATTGTACGAATTTGACGGAAATGTCGTTTGTGTGAGTCATGACCGTGAGTTGCTCGATGCATTTGCGGGACGCGTTATCGAACTTCATGCGGATGGAAGCTATACCGATTTCAAAGGAACGTATGAAGAGTTTGCTGAGGCAAAAGCAAATGGACACCTATAAAAATTTTATCGGTTTAGGAGTCGCGGGCAATTTTGCCCTCCATCTCGAACAAGCGGGCGAGAGTGCCGATTTCAAAGATGTCATCACCGAAGACCCGAACGGTCCCAAAGGGATGTTTCCGTTTTATGTTCCGAATCGTGAAGGGCAGCTGGGTATCTATCCGATCAGTTGCGATACGATCGTCCTCCCGAGCCAGCCATGCAATGTTCAGCCTGAGCCTGAAGTAGCACTTATTTGTGAGCTTGAGTATGATGCCGAGGGAAAGGTAAGCGCTATTATCCCGAACGCTTTCGGTGCTTATAACGACTGTTCTCTGCGCATCGAGGGCGCAGCAAAGATCAGCCAGAAGAAAAACTGGGGTGAAGGCTCCAAAGGGCTATCATCCACTCTGATCCCTATCGATACGTTTGAGAAGGGCGGAGTGATGGACAGCTATCGTATCGCCTCGTTTTTACGACGTGAGGGGATGCTGATGCGCTACGGGGAAGATGTGGAACTCACCGGATACAGTTTCTTTTATAGCAAACTCATCGAGTGGATGCAAAAACAGATCAATACACAGGTCGATTTCGGTCCTTTGGAGGGAATCGGAAGCTATCTTCGGGATGCGGGATGTCCAAAACACGCAATTATCAGTATCGGTGCGACCCGATACACCCATTTCGGGGAGACCAATTTCCTCCAAGAGGGGGATGAAGTGATTGTCGTCGTGTATGACAACAATAAATATTGCATGAATCCGATCCTCTCGATGGCCAACCGCAACGCTTTTGAATCAGAGGGGATCAGTGCCCTTGTCCAAAAGGTCGTGCGTGGTTGAAAAAGGGCTGTACCGTCACTACAAAGGTAAATACTACGAAGTGATCGGAGAAGCAAAACACTCCGAAACAGGAGAGCTTCTCGTGGTCTATCGACCGTTGTACGGTGAACAGGGGTTGTGGGTGCGTCCGAGTAGTATGTTTGAAGAGACCCTTCCCAATGGCGTAAAACGCTTTACCTACAGCGGAGAAACTAAATGAGCCGCGGGACAAAGCTCTCTCTTGATCTGGGTGCCTCATGGGGTGAGGGGTGGAGCATGGAAGAGGAAAACACTGCAAAAATGCTCACTATCCTCGAACCCTCTGCTCACCGTCTTGTTTTCCAAAAAGAGAAACGTCGCGGGAAAGCGGTGACGCTCGTCGGCCCTTTCAGTCTGAGTGAAGAAGATGCCCAAAAAGTCCTCACCACGTTGAAAAAATCGCTTGCGTGCGGCGGGGCGTACAAAGAGTTTTGGATGGAATTTCAAGGCGATATTGCCCCGAAAGTACGTGAAGCGCTCGAAAAACTCACCTTTAAATTCAAAAAATAATTACAACTTATTGCTAAAAACGACCTGATTTCGTCCCCGCTCTTTTGCTGCATAGAGGTTCGTATCCGCCGCATGAATGAGGGCGTCTTCGCTCATATCGACGGTAGGGATGATACAAATCCCTCCGATAGAGACGCTTAGGGTAGGGAGAATTTTAGAGCCTTTGTGCTCTATCTTGAGATGTTCGATGCTTGCGCGTATCTTTTCCCCCATAATTCTCGCATTTTTACAATCGGTATCGGTTAGGATCACGCCGAACTCTTCGCCTCCGAGACGGAACGGATAATCTCCCGGACGTTGGAGAGTCGTTTTAAGAATTTTGGCGACGGCTTGAAGGGCGAGGTCTCCTTGCAAATGACCGTAGGTATCGTTGTATTGTTTGAAGAAATCGATGTCAAGCATCATAAAGACAAACGGTGTGTTAGAACGTAATGAACGTTTAAATTCCCGTTCGTAGACGACATTGAAATAGCGTCGATTGAACAAAGAGGTAAGTGAATCGGTATAGGATGCCTGTTCGAGTTTGAGATTGAGATGTTTGAGAGTTTCGCTCGACTCGATGAGCTGTTGCTGTTGAATCTCGATACGGGCAAAAATCATCCACGCCAGCCCCATGACCAGTGCCAAAATCACCCCCAAAAAGAAGAGTAATTGGGTCAGTGCATTTTGGTATTGCGTCAAAAGGATCGAGTGTTCATATTTTGCGGCAGCGCTCTCATAGGCGATGAGCTGAGCGAGAGTGTTTTGTATCGATTGGATATTTTCATCCATTGTAATCAGAGAAATGGGATGTGAACGGCTCGGATCATTGATGATAGAACGTACTTGGGTAAAATAGTTTTCAATGCTTTTGATTTGAACTTCGGTGAAATTGACATACGCCATCTCTTCGGGTCGTTTGTCATGTGCCAAATAGGATGTCCATAGGTGATTTACCCGATCGAGCCCCTCTAATATTTTTGCTCCCGCTTGCTCATCACTGAGGAGTTGGTGATTCCATTGATAGATCGGAGAAGCGAGGTCGTTATGGTAGGCCGAATTGATGGCGTTGAGTTCGTTCAAGGGGATGAGAGAACCGAAATAGAGGGTATCCATACTCCGTTTGATGTTTTGAATATTGATATAACCGATTAAACCGACCACAACTAGGCCAAATCCGACGAGAAACAATAAGTAAAGAAGTTTCGATTTTAGTTTAAGTGGTTTCACGGGTTAAATAAACTTTATAGTTTGGATGGTATACCTAAGCAACTCCTATACCAAAAGAGATTAGAATTTGGATATTTTCAAGGGGAGGAAACTATGGCAAAACGACTCATCAAGGATGAACGGATTAAGACGATCATCCATAACATTGCCGAGGATTTCCGTTTTTCTCACGAGACGGGCGATTATGCGCTCTTGTTCTATAAAGCCGACACCGAAGGGGCCGTTCGGGGTGCCGATATTGAATCGATGATCGAATACCTCTCGACAGGGCTTTCAGAACTGCAAGACAACATCCAGTGGAGACGAGAATTTTTGAGTGATAACCCCGGCGTCGATGAGATGCGGATGCTTGAAAACCTCGGTATTATTGAGAAAGAGTACATTGATCTATTGGAGTTTTTACGCTAAAGATTTAACGAAAGGTTGAAGCTATGAAATTAAAAGCCTTTGTTTTCAGTACTTTGATGGCGGTTTCCCTTTTTTCAGCAGAAGATTTCAATAGCGAAATGAGTCATTTTGTCGGGGGAACAGTTCTGGCGGGGGGGATTACTGCCATTGTTGATCACTATTATCCGGAGCATAGAGATGATCGGGGAATGATAGGATTTGAAATCAGCAGTGCGATAGCCTTGGTGGATCAAACCATCCAATTCGTCGAGTACCATAACGCTAAGGGACAGCTCTTGGATTTAGCCGCTCACGTTGCAGGCTCAGCACTTGGTGCTTGTATAACCGATCTCTATATTTTATCACCGGTCATTCACAACTCTGCAAGTGAAGGAAAGTATATCGGAGTGAGCCTCCGGCGTACGTTTTAGTGTTTATAAGGCTCTAGCGGGAGTTTTTTCGCTATTGCGTATTGTATTCCCCCTTGCAAATCGATGACACGGTAGTCTAGTTGTTTGCCTAAAAAATTGCCGACGATTTGAGTACGGTTTCCGCTGTTACAAATCAGGGCGAATTGTTCATTTTTTTTGACCACTTTCCCCAGTTTCGTTAAAAATGTCTCTGTGTTATAGTTCCCTTGTTCATCAAAGAACATAATAGGGATAGACCCTTTGACAAGACCGGTTGTTTTCCACTCGGAAGGGGTGCGAATATCGATGATTTTGATTTTGGAGTTAATCAATTTTTGATCGATCGGTTGGCGGATATACTCCGCACTGAGTGATGTGATGGCGAGCAATAGAGATAGAAGTGCTAAGCGCATATTGGCTCCTAATAGGTATAATGGCGGTATTGTATCGACGAATGATTAATATGAGGATTTATGAGCGTATCTAAAGAGGAAAATTCAAAACGGCTTCGGTATATCCGTTTATTGGGACGGTTTATCAGCGGAATAATTGCGTGGCTATCCAAAGCCGAACATCCGACCAAAGAGCAGTATGATCAAAAAGTGGATATGAATTTCCGTTTTTTGGAAAAAAACGAAGCGGTCAAGCTCTACAAAGATGAGTACATGGAACTTGAAGCATTGGGGCAGAAAATCCTCGATTTTAGAGCGAGTGACGAAGAGATTGAGACGATCAAAGAGGAGCTTTTTTATGCCCAAAATCAGCTCGAAAAACGGGTCAATGCCCGCCGCTATAAAAAATCAAAACATGATAATCACGCCTCTGACGGGTGGTGATTAGAGTACCCCTAGATGCTCTGCAAGGATTTTGCACCCTAAAGCGATCAGAATTAACCCTCCGAGCATCTCAGCCTTGCTCTCCAACAATGATCCCAGTTTTTTCCCGACATACACGGCGATAATACACAAAGCAAAGGTGACTAATGCGATCACACCGGCGGCGGTGTAAATATCACTCTGTAAGAAGGCAAACGTCACCCCTATCGCCATCGCATCGATACTCGTTGCAATCCCCAGAGTAACGAGGGTTTTAACGGAGAGATCGGTTACTTCGTCATCAAACTCGTTTTGGTACGCCTCATAGAGCATTTTCCCCCCAAGTCCTACGAGGAGGATAAAGGCTATCCAGTGATCAAAGGATTGGACATATTCGGCAAAGCTGATTCCGATGAAGTAACCCGCAACAGGCATAGCCCCTTGGAAAAATCCGAAAACGGCGGCGCTGATAAGGGCTTTTGAGACTAAAAGATCTTTGTATTTTGAGCCGATGGCGATCGATACGGCGACGGAGTCCATCGCCAAAGCAACGGCGAGGATAAGGAGAGTTTCATTCACAAGATGTCCTAATCAAAAAGTGCGCAATTATAGCGGACAAACTCTCCGAATCGTCAAAATGTTAGGAACAGCACGATCCTCCGCCGCAGTTTTTCGTATTCTTTTGGAATCGATCACGAATCAAATGCCATCCGATCAGTCCAAGCATAAGCACTGCCGCAATTTCAGAAATCACTCCGTGGTGTTCGTGCATATCGACACTCATAGGGATCGAGAAAGAGGTAAAGAGCCAATCGATAGAGGCTCCGAAGGCGATGCTTCCGATCGAAATCACCGAGAGATAAATCACTAAGGCGCGTGTTCCCAGCATCGATTTGACGACACCCATTGTCACGGTATTGGTCGCAGGCCCCGCACTGAGGAAGATAAACGCGGCACCGGGAGAGACCCCTGCGATAATGAGTGACGCGGCAATCGGAAGGGACGCGGTTGCACATACATACATCGGAGCTGCGATAGCGACGGCAATCAAATAGCCTAAAAACCGATTGTCATTAAAAAGCTCATGGAGATTGGAGGGGATAGCCGCTGAAATAAATGCACCGATCAAAAGCCCCCAAAAGAGAGGTTTGCTGAAACTCCCCAGTAAGGTTATCAGTCCGTATTCAAAAACGGCGACAATCGAAAACGGCTTTTTTATTTCCGGCTTGCTGATCGGGGCGACTTTTGGAGCGGTAGCGGTGAAGGAAAACCCTTTTTTGAGCACTTCTTTGGGCTCAAACATATTCATCAGCATTCCCGCGACAATCGCGATGACCACAGAGGTGAAAACACGATAGAGGGTAAATACCCATCCGAACATCCCAAAGGTTGCCAGTATCGAATCAATACCTGTAATCGGAGTTGAGATCAGAAACGACAAGGTCGCCCCTTTGGACGCGCCGTTGCGTCGCAAAGAGGCGGCAAAGGGGATAACACTGCATGAACACAGAGGCAGTGGGGCTCCGAAAAGAGCTGCTTTGTAGACGGAGCCGTGCGTGTCGGCACCTAGATGTTTTTGAATCCATCTCTCACTGATAAGCTGATGCAACACCCCCGCGGCCAAAAGACCGAACAGGATATAAATCCCAATATCGACACTCAAGCTCCAAAATGATTCCCATATTAAATACATAGGGTTCTCCTGAAAATAATAATTGTTATCGAATTATGAGTATTTTTACTTAATCGCCACTTAGGAATTTTTTGTCTCAAATAGGGGTTACTCTTGATTTATCTCCACCGTAATGTGAACAAGCTCTTCATGGATGCGCAGTTGATCTTTGAAATACTCGGGCGTGACCTCTTCCTCCGTGTGCAAAGATAGGATGCACGAGTATTTTCCTTTGCCCACGCGCCAAACATGCAAATCGGTGATCGTTGCCTTGATAGGGCTATCAGCGATCACTTCATAGATCTCAGCAACAACGGGGGCATCCATTTCGGCGTCCAATAAGATACGTCCCGAATCGCGCAGTAATCCATACGCCCATATGCTCACCAATGCTGCCCCTACGATTCCCATCATCGGGTCAAGCCATGCCGCACCCCACAATTTTCCGCAGATCAAAGCAAAGATTGCCAGAACGGACGTAGCGGCATCGGCGATGACATGCATATAGGCGGAGCGGAGGTTTAGGTCATGGTGGTGATCGTGATGATGATGGTCGTGACCGTGAGTGTGATGATGATCGTGGGTATGCCCCTCTTTGAGGAGCCATGCGCACACGAGATTGATGACTAGACCGATGAGTGCAATCTCGATAGCTTGGTTGTAGCGGATCGGTGTCGGTGAGATGAGCCGCTCGGCGGACTGGAAGAGCATTAGTGCCGCAACACCGACCAAGAAAATGGCGCTAGTATACCCTCCGAGCACTTCGATTTTCCATGTACCGAATGCAAATCGCCCATCATGAGCATATTTCCGCGCCATAGTGTATGCCATTACCGATAGCCCCAGTGCCAATGCGTGGGTTCCCATATGCCATCCGTCAGCTAAGAGTGCCATCGAGTTGTATATCCATCCTCCGAGTATTTCGGCGATCATCATAAAGAGGGTTAGCGCTACCGCGATGCGGGTATTTCTCTCTGCCAGAGGATTTCCCTCATCGAAAATATGGGAGTGATGATGTTTGGATGCACTGTTCATAGCAATATACCTTTAAGGGAGTCGGTTAAGATGCGATTTGACGTCACTGAGACGGACGAAACCAAACCCCTGCGCTTTGAGTTTGGCAACCCCTTCCATAATTCCCTCGCGTGTGCCGCTCTCAGGGTGGTTCATGTGAAAAAGGAGAATGTCGCCGCTGTGGGAGCTTTCTATCTGCTGTGCTACTTTGGGTGCGCTGAACGTTGCCCCCGCGTCCCCTAACACACTGAAACCTGCGATTTCAACGCCGTTTTTATGGGCGATCGCAACGGCTTGTTCATCATAATAGGCGGTACCTGAGCGGAAAAAACGGGGGCGTTTGCCGGTGAGTTTTTCGATCAAATCGCCGTTACCGTTGATTTCACGCTCCACCTCTTCGGCGGATGCGGTTCCGGCAATGTTATAAATGCTTTTTCCGTTGACCGAAAGAGGTCGGTGAGCGGTGCCGTGATTGGCGATTTCAAACAGAGGATTGGAGGCTAATCGTGCAAAGGCTTCAGGGTTGCTGTGTATCCAACGTGAGTTGATAAAGAGGGTAGCGGGAATGTGGTTTTCACTCAGAAAATTGATAAGTCCCTCATCGTACTGGGAACTTTTTGGACTCCCTCCGCACGCATCAAAGGTGAGGGCGATCTCTTTTTTAGGGGCAGTAAAGGTGGTAACGACTCCGGTGACGTTCTCTCCCCATTGCTTGGGTTCGTCGGCGAAGAGGGATAATACGAGAACAGAGAAAAAGGGGATAATCAGTTTAACCATTGTTGAACACCTTTGGAGCAATAAGTGAAATTGTAGCGCAGAGAGCTTAGCGCTTATTGCAATCACGATCTTTTCCGAAGATGCAAGGGGCGTTCTTAAGGAGTTTGCGAATGAAAAAAAAGAGGGCAAAAGCGGCGATCATACCGCTGATGAGCCCTTGTATCATCAACCCTTTGGAGAAGAAGGTGAAAGCGGCGAAGAGAAAGACGAGGGTAAGGATGAAACACATTATTCTGCTTTTTCTACCCTATTTTTACCTAGCTCTTTAGCTTTATACATAGCCGCATCGACCCGTGTAAGAAGGGTGTCTATCGTATCTCCACTGCGGGTAGTGACTATCCCGAAGCTTGCGGTAATGGGGATGGAAGAGAGATGAATGAGACGAGGGTCTTCTTCAAATGCACTGCGCAGTGCCTCAGCAATCACTTCGGCATTCTCCTGATCGGTATTAATCAGTCCGATGATAAACTCTTCCCCGCCCCAGCGACCTATTATATCGGTGCAGCGGAGACGTGTTTTAAGGATCTCGGAAACTTGGACGAGGACGTGGTCTCCCATCTGATGCCCCAGTGTATCGTTGATGGCTTTGAAGTTATCGATGTCAAAAAAGATAAGGCTGAGAGGATCGTCACGACGTTTACTGAGGTGGAGATAATCATTAAAGGAATCGTTAAAGGCGCTTCGGTTCATTAGTCCCGTGAGAGGGTCATTTCGTGCCATAAATTCGAGTTTTTCATTGTATCCTCGGATCATAAAGAGGATGATAAAGGTGATAATGATGGTAACCAGTAGTGATGCGGCGAGGTTTAGATAAAACGTTCGGCGTACATTCTTGATAAAGTCATCTACTTTTGCTTCAACAAGGAGGTATAGATCGAGTTCAGGGATGTATTTGGTTTTGAGAAGATAGTTTTCGCCGTCTTTTTGATATTCGAGGATTTTGGAATCTTTGCGATAATCTGATCGGTTAGGTTACGTAGCTCAGGAGTGTCGTAAAGGCTTTTTATGGTTGTATCGGTTCGTTCGGATAAAATGATTTTACCCTCTTCATTGACGAAGATAACGGTAAAGTTATACTCTTGCCGAAACCGCTTGAGCATATCGTTGATGTAAGAAATCTTCAAACCGATCCCCGTCGCACCGACTAGATGGTAATCGTTATCATAGATTTTATGGTTGATAAACATAATCAGGGAGTTCTCAAGATTGTTATTGAAATCGAGATTGATCTCATTATCCCCCTGTAGTTTTTTGAATTTAAAATACCATTCGTTATCGGGTTTCGAAGGGTCGAGATGTTCTAAAAAACCGTTTTGGGTGTAGTAGCTTTGGGTTTTTTCAGAGACCAAAAAGGCGACAAACATACCGTATTTGTTGTTAATCGTTTCAAGATAACGGGTTATTTTATCGCTGTTTTGTTCGTCGTTGATGAGCCAGTCTTGGAGAAACGTATCATGTGCCATCATCGATGCGACGAGGTTGGGCTCGATGACGTGTTTTTGGATTTCGGTGTAGATATTATCCACCGTCAGGGGGAGAGAACGGGTTTTGAGATCAGCCTCCGTGGAGTGGAGAGAAACCATAAAGTTGATGAATGAAATACTGATCGAGAGGGCAATCATCAACACCGATATGGTGATGACGATGTAAAAATTGTTTTTGATTTTCATGAGAGGCTCTTTTAACACGTTATAAAATAGTGGTAAGTTTAGCATGATTCTCTAGTGTTTGGGCTCATTATGTCCCATTGCTACAGGTAGATATTAATAGTGTCGGCTAAAAATCAAGTTTGTATCCGATACCGTTTATATTGGAGATAATGTTGGGATAGGATTTTTTACGAATACCGCGGACCAAAGTTCGAAGCGCATCCATACTCATCAATGTATCTTGCCATACTATTGATTCTATCACTTCATAAGGGACAATGAGCCGTTTTTTACTGATAAGAAGCTCCAGCAGAAGGTACTCTTTTTTGGAGAGCTGGACAGCTGTTCCATCGGGACGATTGATGGTTTTGTTGATGGGGTCATAACTATAGCCTTCTTCTAAAACACTGAAACCTGATGATCGGCAATTGAGAATTTTTTTGGCACCTATTTGCAGTGCATCGATCAAGTCGTTCTTTTTGAGCGGTTTTTGCAGATAGCGGGTAGTATTTAGGTTGATCGCATCCATTAGAATGTCTTGATTGGTCTGAGTAGAGGTGATGATGACGGGTGTCAAAACATCTTTATGTCGAAGGCATCGGACAAAGTCCAATCCGTTTTCATTGCTCAGTTGAAGGTCGATCAGAATCATATCGACCTTTTGGGTTCTAAAAAGTTCGCATGCTTTTATGGAATTGTCTGTTTCTAAAACTTTTAATCCGTTTTCACGAATAAAGTGTGAATGTTTTTCTCGAATTTCCGGATCACTTTCGATATAAAGAAGGGTAAAACTATTTGATTTGAACATATAAACTTTCCATTAATACGGTTTGATTTCGACCTTGATGTTTTGCTCTATACATGGCTGTATCGGCAGCTTTTATGGTATCCCTGATGGTGAAAGCGGGATCATACTGGCTGATGCCGATGCTGAGTGTTAGAGACGTATTTAAGCCGAAATCATGATCGCGTATCCGTTGACGGAGTTTTTCAGCTATAGGATACGCCGTCTCTAAGTCAGCTTTGTCTAGAACAATAATAAATTCTTCCCCTCCCCAGCGACAAAATAGGTCACTGCTGCGAAGGGTTTCACGAGTCAGTGCGGTAAATTCGACCAATATTCTATCCCCTTCCAAATGACCGAATTGGTCGTTGATCGTTTTGAAATGGTCTAAATCGATAAAGAGGACAGAGAAGGTAGAATGGTCACGATAGGATTGCTCAACTTTTCGGGTGAGAAGAAGATTGAGTTGAAATCGGTTGTAAATTCCCGTAAGCGGGTCAATGGCAGCTTGGTGGATCAGTTCTTTGTGCTCCGTGATATTGGTATAAATACCAATGTAGCCGAGTATGGTCTCTTCTTTTTGAAGCGGTTCGACACAAATTCTGCTCCAGTAGCCGTGACCGCTTTTATTTCGGTTTTTTATTTCCCCACACCATGGTTGACCTTGTGCAATGGTCTCCCATAAATGGGCAAATATCTCTTTTGGGGTATCGGGATGGCGGAAGATTCGGTGGGTTAATCCGACCAATTCGTCTTTTGCATAGCCGGATAGAATTTCAAATCCTTTACTGACATCGGTAATCATACCGCTAGGATCAGTCACAACCATGATCAAATTTCGATCTAAGATTTCTGATTTTAGTTCTTCGATATGTGCGGCATAACTGTGCAAATCTCTCTC
The DNA here is from genome assembly GCF_036279695.1 of Sulfuricurvum sp. Classification (GTDB taxonomy): domain Bacteria; phylum Campylobacterota; class Campylobacteria; order Campylobacterales; family Sulfurimonadaceae; genus Sulfuricurvum. The sequence goes on along the minus strand of NZ_DASUIQ010000019.1, from coordinate 23,738 downwards.
CTTGTAAGAGACTATTGTAGCTATAGATAATGAGATTTTAATGACATGCAAGTATTTATTGTTGTCGTAGTGAAAATATTTATGTTTTTTCTGATGAAGTAAATGTGGTGACCCCAAGGGGATTCGAACCCCTATGGCCAGAATGAAAATCTGGAATCCTAACCATTAGATGATGGGGCCACATAAATGCGGCTTGAAAAGTGGTGTCTCGTGATGGATTCGAACCATCGGCCCCCTCATTAAAAGTGAGATGCTCTACCGGCTGAGCTAACGAGACGTTAAATAACAATAAACTGTTCCAGCACAATTTATGGACGGGAATTATAGCGGTTAGAACCTTTTTTGTCAATAGTTTTGGGTATAAATGGCACATTTTCGCTAAAGAAGATAGATATGTACACTTTAATCATTCAAATAGATTCAAAAAAATGATAATATTGTGATAAATATAGTTCAAAAAAGGGACAAGCAATGGCGAAATTTTTAGTATTGATATGGATAAGCGTTTTGAGTTTGGGTGCGGTAACGATCCAAAATGACGAGCAGTTCAAAACGGCGGTTGCGTCAATGGGAAAAGAGAATAAGCTGGTACTGATGATCTATACGACCGAGGATTGTCCCGAATGTGCGTATATGAAGAAAAAAGTATTTCATGAGAAAACGGTAGAACCGTATTTGAGTCAAAATTTTGTGGTGATCGAGAAAAATATTCATAAGAGCAAACTCCCCGACGGATATGATTATTTCGGGATTCCGACGATGTTTTTTATCGACAAATCGGGAAATAAAAAAGAGACGATTATCGGGAGTAAACGTTCACGTGAGTTTTTGAACGAGTTACACCGTATCCGAGGGATCAAATGAGAGCGCTACTTTTAGCTCTTTTGATGGGAGTCTCTTTGAGTGCCTACGATGCGGCACAGGTGAAAAAAGCGTTGGAGGATAAAGAGTGTATCGGATGCGATCTGCGCGGTGCCAATTTGTCTAAAATGGACTTCAGCGGAAGTGATTTCCACGGCAGTGATCTGAGCAATGCCGATCTGCGCGGCAGTGTGTTTGAGATGGGAGATTTTAATGATGCCAATCTCAGCGGTGCACATGCCGAGGGGACGGTGTTTTGGAAAGCGTCGATCAAAAATGCGGATTTGCGCTCCATCCATGCACGCGGGGCAAATTTCAAAGGGACTCACTTAGAGCAGAGTGATCTCAGTCGTGCGGATATACGAAATGCAAAAGTGTGGAAAACAAATCTCAGCGGGGCGCGTTTGAATAAAACCGATTTTAGAGGTTCTGAGATCGGCGGCGCGAAATTTTCGCATAATGATCTACGTTCTGCGAATATGAAAAATACACTTTTGTGGGAAACGACATTTTCCCATGTCAGAATGACGAAAGAGCAATGCGCCCATGCCAAAAAAGAAGAGGCGATTTTGGATGCAAACGTGACGTGTTCTCAAAAGAGGTAATCGGCAATAATCCTCACATTGGTCTCATCGTACGCTTTGTTTTTATACAGTGACGTACTCTCTCTGTCATAGTTGATATAGGCTAAGCGAGTTCGCAGGCGAAACTCTTTACGCGGCTGATAGGTCGCATCGATGTTGACTTCGTCCGAATCGGGGCGGGGATTTTGGGTGAGCGATGCGCTATTGGATTGGACGCTGTCGCTTTGATCGATTTTTATATATTTGGCCGAAATCTCGAACGTCGAATCAGGGCGATAGGTTAGGACTCCGCCGTAGGCTTCCGCACCTGCGTTTTCACTCTCTCCGTCGATTTGCAGATCGGTGTAGGTGATAAACGCTCCCCATCCCATCTTCTCATACCGTCCCCCCGTACCTAGTAAGCTTTGATCGCCGATACGGGTGTATAGAGCGCTCAGACTCCACTCACCCTTCGTTAGAGTCCCTCGTAGCCCTAGAAGAGAGGTATCGACCTCTCCTGCGGCACTATCTCCGATACTCTGTTCGTTCAGATATTGCAATGCTCCCGAAAAGGTTGTCCCATCGGACGATTTCCAAATAGCATTGTCGATAATTTGCAGATAGGGGGCATTCATCACATCGCGCACATAGGTGTCGTAGAGTTCGATTTTCCATGGTGATGCCGGAGAATAGATCGCTCCGAGGACGGCGATGTCACGATCGATCCCGAGCGAGTAGGTGGGTGAGACGAAGGTATCGGAACCTTTGTATTTCCACCCCGTGATATAAGCACCTTTGAGGGTGATATGGTCGATGGAACGATTCTCACAACTGAGTGCTTCGAAACTGTTGGGGAGCATACGGTTGTAGTAGTCGTTTGCGAGAGGGAGGTCGAGGCGTTGTCGTCCGTATTTCACAACGGTATCATATCCGCTGTATTGGAGGTACGCTTCGCCGAGGGTGTTGATGGAACTGCCATCGAGATTGAGGTTATGGGTCTGTCCCGATTCGGGCATCTGTGTCAGTGAGGTAACTCCGTTACTCGAAAAGAATGAAATGCCTCCGCTGAATCCCTCGTAAGGGGCCGTTTTATAGCTCAAAATCCCCCCGAGGGTGAGGGCGGTTCGATCGATCCGTAGCTCACGGTTTCCGTCGTACCAGAATGCACGGAGATTACCGCTTGTTTTTCCTTCGGTGAATATGGTTTCGAGCGTTTCAGCATAACTATGCGAGGTGAGAATGAAGCTCAAAAGAGCGAAAAGTAAAGGGCGTTGAAACATGTAATGATTATAAATCCGATCTTTTTAAGCGGAGTGTACCAAATTTTCTTCGAGTTCACAAATTGTTATTTAAAAATTTTATACAAAAACAACGACAAAGAGACGAAACGCTATAATAAAAGTATGAATATTTGGTCATTTGATTTTGCGTGGGCATTTTTAGCACTCCCTCCCATCCTCTATTGCCTGTACGCGTGCAAAATCATCCCCCAAAAGCGCTATTTTCCCCATCTGCAATTTTTCGGCAATCCTAGTAAATGGCGAAACATGGAGTGGTTGTTCAAAGCGCTTGCCGTGACATTGATGGTGGGGGCGTTGGCGACTCCCGTCGTGGTTGATTTTTCCGATCCGCGCAACCGTAACGGGATCGACATCGTCCTAAGCCTCGATGCCAGCGGGTCGATGAACGCCTCGGGGTTTGGGAGTGATGAGAGCCGCTTATCCCGATTTGAGATCGTCCAAAAGATCGCTTCCGATTTTGTGATGAAACGGCGTGAAGATAACGTCGGGGTGGTGGTGTTTGGGGATTTTGCCTTTATCGCGACTCCCGTGACCTATGAGAAAGAGATTATCGCCGAGATGATCGGCTATCTGAGTCACGGTATGGCGGGGCAAAATACCGCTATCGGCGAGGGGGTAGCGCAAGCGGTGAGAGCGCTCAAAGACTCCAAAGCCAAATCCAAAGTGATTATCCTCCTCACCGATGGAGAACACAACAGCGGTGTGATCTCCCCCAAAGAGGCGGTAGCGATGGCGCAAAAAGCTAGGATAAAACTCTACACCATCGGGATCGGCGAAAAGGGGGAGTTTGATAGCAAACTTTTAGCCCAAATGGCGCGTGATGGCGGGGGGGAGTATTTCAGTGCCACCAATGAAAAGGAACTCAAAGCGGTGTATGATCAGATTGATACACTCGAACGCTCCCGCATCAAAAGTGCCGAGCACACCTTTTTTGAACACTATTTTCAGTACGCGGTGGCGGGGGCATTGCTCATTGTCCTGTGGTTAGGTTGGAGAAGGAGGGTCAAAGGATGAGTTTGTTATCCCCTCTGTGGCTATATGCTCTTATCCTCCTCCCCCTCTATCTCTGGGGGGCACGTCGCTATGGCTGGCATCACCAAGTTTGGCTGTTGGTGAGTGTCTTCTTTTTGATCCTCTCCCTCACCCGTCCCGTAATACCAGAAAAACCGATCAGCGTCGAAGAATCGGGAAGCGATGTGATCTTAGCCGTCGATGTGTCGTATTCGATGAGGGCGACCGACGTTGCACCCACACGGCTGGATGCGGCGAAGAGGGTGTTGAAGCGTATTGTTGTAACCGATAGAAAAGATCGCTTCGGGGTACTTGCCCATACGACGAGTGCGATTATCCTCTCCCCCCTGACCAAAGATACCGAACTTCTCGAACACCTCTTCGGCTCACTCGATGAGTCGCAGATTATCACCAAAGGGACAGAGGTGATGAGTGCGTTGGAACTTGCCCGTAAAATGTCCCATGCACAGCACCCGTTGCTCGTCCTTTTTACCGACGGAGGAGATCAACTCTCGTATGAGAAAGAAGCGGCGTTTGCAGAGGAAAACGGATTGAGGGTGTGTATCGTGATGCTCGCCACATCAGGCGGGAGTACTCTGCCTAGCGAAAACGGGTCGCTCAAAGATGAAGAGGGGCATATCGTCGTAAGCTCACGCAACGATGCGATTAATGCCATCGCCGTTCATAGCGGGGGGAAAGTAATCGACGGCGCCGATGCGGACGCGGTGATCGAGTGGATCGAACGTGAACGGAGTGAAGATTTTGCGGGTTCTACGACGGTGACACGCTATGAAGAACTCTTTTATTTTCCTCTGGTGTTGGCGTTGATCGCATTTGTACTGGCGTATACGAGCTTAGGGGAGAAAATAAACAAAAAAGTATTGCCCTTTTTGGCTTTTGTAGGGATCAGTGCCCATGCGGGGTTGCTCGATTATCCCTATCAAACCTTAGGGAAATATGAGTATTCTCATGGAAATTATGAACGTTCGGCTCAGTGGTATTATCATATCGATTCGCCACAGGGGAAGTTTAATCGTGCGGCTGCTCTCTACAAAGGGGGAAAATATGCCGAAGCACTGGCGGTGTATCGCTCGATCAGATCGAATGATCCGATTTTCAAATCCAAAATATTTTACAATATGGGTAACGCTCATATCCGTCTCAGCGAGTTTGAAAACGCTCGTCAAGCACTGCTCAAATCGCTCACACTGCGTTATAGCCGCCAAGCCGATCAGAATCTAAAAGCGATTGCCATAGCGCAAGAACAAAAATCGCTCAATGTCCGTAAAGAGAAAAAAGATCAATTCACCTCGGATGAGAACAAAACCACGGGTGAGGGGAAGAAAACCAAAGAGGGGGGAGGATCGAATATGCAAAGCGATATAGCCTCCTCCGGTGCGGGAGATGCAGGGAAAAAGGCGCAAGCAGATCCGCGCTTTTCAACGTCGCAGGGCAAAGCGGCGCTTAGTTCCAAACAGTATGAATTGATCAATCAAAGGAGTGTCCATGAAACGAAGCCTTGGTAGGCTAGTCGCGCTGATGATTCTCAGTGTGTCCGGATGGGGGGCAACCTATCAATGGAAGGTGCTCGAAGCGCCGCAAAGTCTCTATGTTCATCAAAGCGGCGTAGTGCGGTATGAGTGCACCTTTTCAACCAATGCGGCGGACTATACGATTGCGTTTAAACCGAGCGGAAATGAACGCTATAAAGCCTCTATCCTAACCCAGCGTGATCGGATCGTGGAGGGGAAACGGGTACAGACCTTTGATGTACTGATCACCCCGACCCAAGAGGGGAGCGTTGAGGTTGCATTGGATGCACTGATGCGTCATACGACGTTTGCATCGATCGAGAATGCCTCCATCGGTCGCGATAACGTCAAAAAATACGATTTCGATGATGAGACTGCCCATCTGCCCAAAGTACTGATTGCCGCACAAGCCAACGCAGCGGCACTCAGCGGAGAGTTATCTTTGGAAGTGAGGGTTGATAAACGAAGTGTGGTGGCTCATGAACCGGTTCATTTGAGCCTCTATATCCGTGGACGTGGGAACCTCGATCAATATGTCCCGTATGAGCTAAACATCAGCGGTGTCAATGTGTTCGCCGAAGCGCCGACCCGCGACATCACCCCCGATACGGCGGGGTTTTCGGGGGAGATACGTCAGGAATTCGCCCTCGTGAGTGAGCAAAGTTTTGTGATTCCGAAAATCTCTATCGAGGTGTTTGATACCCAAAGTCAAAAGATCAAACGCTTAGAGAGTGAGGCGGTAGCGATCGAAGTGGCACAAGGATTCGAGCGCTCCAACCTCCTCGATCCTCCCGCTTTGCGTGATTGGAGTTCTTTGGCTCGTTTTGCTCTCTATGGGGCACTGGTGATTGCAGGGATCTTGTTGGGTGAGGTTGCACGAAGAGTGTGGAAGATGCGACCTCGCAGAAAACGAAAGCAGTTTTACGATGACGCTAAAACCTCCAAAGAACTTGTGATGCTTCTTGCTCTCTCAGGGGAGAGAGCGTACGAGCCGATTATCGCCGAACTCGAAGCGGGAACACTGGATTTGCGTGAAGCGAAGAAGAGGTTGGAAAAAATTTGTTTTGATAATAAAAGATAAAAGGATTTCTGGTATGTTCAAAATATTGTACAGTGCATTATTTATCATTTTTACAGTCTCATCTTATGCTGAATGTCTTGTAAATGTGCCTGAAGAGATAGCGGATAAAATTGCACACGGACACGCATGGACGAATCATAGTAGTGAATTTTCTGAAAAAAAGAGAATAGGAAATATAGAAATGCCAGAAACTCTAAAAATTGGCAATACTGAAGAGTTCCAAAATCATATCACTACTATTATGACAACCAAGACTCCTAAAATTATTCCGGGTAATCGTAAAGTCTATTGGGATGACAATACGGGGACAATCGTTTTTTATGATCCGTACAGTAATGATTGCGGAACGGCATTTCGCCCCAATGACGGAAAAGAGTATTATGAACGAGTTTTAGAGAGAAAAGAATCGGATAAAGATCGATCAAAGATGAAAGCATCTCCGACATCAATGAATACGACATCACAGATGAGAAAAACAAGTAACTTTCAATGTGACGGTAGAAAACATTGCTCTCAAATGAAATCATGTGAAGAAGCCACTTATTTTCTTAATAATTGCCCAAATACAAAAATGGATGGGAATGGGGATGGAATTCCATGTGAAAAACAATGGTGTAACTAAAATATGAAAAGCTAAAAGTAATGGATAAAAAAATGAATTATCCGAATAAATCAGAATGACTGCCGACTTCGACAAGAGTAAGTTCGAGTACCCCTTCGTTTATTCGGTAGATCAGTAATAAATCGGGTCGCACATGGCACTCACAGCAGCCTTTGTAATTTCCGCTCAGGGAGTGGTTTTTGTATTTTTGCGGGAGCACATCGCCGTTGGCTAATATTTCGATGACGACAAAGACCTCTTCTTGGTGTTTGGATGAGAGTTTTTTAAACCCTTTTTTAAACGATGCCGTCCGAAAAATATCGTATTTCACGAGAGTAAATCTCGTTTTAACGCTTCCATCGAGGTGAATTTCTCACCCTTGCGCTCTTCGAGTTCTTGCAGGGCTATTTTCATCCGTTCGCTTGGGACTTTGAGTTCAAAAGGGATGGAGTGGGTGAGGGCGACTTGTTTACAAAAGAGGTTGATTCCATCACTCAGACTCATGCCGTATTGTTTCAACACAGCGGTAGCGATCTCTTTTGCATCGTTGTCGATTCGGATGCTGGTACTGGTACGCATGGCAAACTCCTTTTTTATAATTGTACCACAAATGGGGTGCAAAATAGAATTTCGATGAATTAAGGGCATAAAAGATACCATTAAAACACATATAAATTTTTTACCGTTCGCCCTGAGCTAGTCGAAGGGTGAACGGTTCATGGTTCGACAGGCTCACCACGAATGAAACTAGATACAGTAAAGGAAAATATTTGAAAAAAATGCAAAATTCAGCAGTCAAAGAATTTGAGCAATACCACCAAATTAAAATTTTACAAAACTGGAAGAATGCTGAAAGATGTGTAGAAATTCTTGCCATTTTCCATAAAAAATTGAGGTTCGCAATGGGTCAGTTGCAAGAAGATGATTTTCATAAAAATCCAACAGTTGCTATAGTTTTTCAACTTATAAATAGAATATATGAGCAAATAAATGGAGGCATCTCTTGTATTTGTACAAAAAATCATGCATCATCTGAAGTGTTATCAAGAACGGCTATAGAATCTTCAGTTAATGTATTATTTTTTTTAAAAGATGAAACAGATAGTAAAGTTTTTTCATGGCTAAAAAAATATATAGATGAAGATATGGAACATATAAGCGATTGGGAAAAATCACTAACAACGCAAGAAGAAAAGGATGTCCATTTACCAAGAATTCAAACTAGGCGAATGCTTAATGAATATAAAAAAGATTTTGTACAAGAATATATAGAGCAAGTAAAAAACATACTAAATATAGATGAAAACTTCTTTTTACCAAAAAAAATATTGAAAAGATTCCAAGAAGTAGGTCATGAAACAACTTATCACACTGTATATACAAGACTAAGTGCAACTACCCATCTGAATGCCGAAGATACTATAAGCTACATGATGGCAAAAATATCAGGAAATAAAGAATTAGAACTTCAAATTGGGTTAGAAGCTAGTGCATTTAGTGAATTTATGCAGATTTATGCATTGTTTTTTTATGGAAAAGTAGTAGAACAGTTTTATTTTAAATATGCTACTCAAACTGATCATGAAATAGCGCAATCAATCGATGAATTGTTATCAATAATGAATTCTATAGGAGCAGAATGGGATTGGTAGTAGGATGATGGAGTTTATTTTAAATGCAAAAAATGGATCCCGTATCCAGTACGGGATGACGAGATAAGTCGCTACACAAATATAAACCTAAAAAGAAACAAGGTAAACTCACAACAGATAAAAAGGTGACACTATGATAGAAACAATTAATCAAATACGCTCCGAAGTAGCCAAAGTCGTTGTCGGACAGGAAAAAATGATCGACGGGCTGTTGATCGGGTTGCTGTGTGATGGGCATATTCTGATCGAAGGGATTCCAGGACTGGCGAAGACGACTACGGTAAAAGCTCTTTCGCAATCGTTGGGACTCGGATTTAAACGGGTGCAGTTCACCCCCGATTTGCTCCCGAGCGATATTTTGGGTGCTGAGGTCTATGATCCGCAAAATAACGGATTCAAGATCAAAAAAGGGCCGATTTTTACCAATCTCCTCCTCGCCGATGAGATCAATCGCGCCCCCGCAAAAGTGCAATCGGCATTGCTCGAAGTGATGGCGGAGCGACAGGTGACACTGGGGGATGAGAGTTTTAAACTCTCCCCTCCGTTTCTCGTTATGGCGACGCAGAACCCAATAGAGAACGAGGGGGTTTATCCACTCCCTGAAGCGCAATTAGACCGTTTTATGCTCAAAATCAATGTCGGATACAACACCCCCGAAGAGGAACTCTCCATTGCACGACGCGTCGGATCTGCTCTAGGGGAAACGATCAATGCGGTAATCGATGCGGATCAATTGATCGCACTCAAAGAGAGAGTCAAATCAATCCACATCGACGAAGAGGTGGAGAGATACATGATAAGCCTCGTTAGCGCGACACGTGATCCGCAAGCGTTTGGACTCGGTGAGATCAAAGGGTTCTTGCAGTTTGGGGCATCTCCCCGTGTGAGTATCGATATGTTCAAAGCCTCCCGTGCGGTGGCGTTTTTACGCGGTCGGGAGTTTGTTACACCGAGTGACATTGCGCAGGTTATCAAAGAGCTGATGCGTCACCGTCTCGTCCTCTCCTATGAAGCGGAAGCCGAGGGTATAGCGGTCGATGAGCTCATCGAGAAGATCATCAAAGCGGTACCGATTCCATAATGAACAATAGTCGTCAGATCCTTATCAAAGCCCGTCGCCAGATCATCGGGGATCGGATCGGAAATAACCCCTCGATGTTTCGGGGGGAGGGGTACGATTTCATCGAACTGCGCGAATACGTCAGCGGTGATGATACCCGTCACATCGACTGGAACGTTACGGCGAAGATGGGGAAACCTTACGTCAAAGTGTTTCGAGAAGAACGGGAGCTTAATGTCCTCACCGTCGCACTGCTCGGCGGGGGACTTCATTTCGGATCACAGAAGTTTAAGATCGAGTCTGTTGCCGAAGCGGTGGCATTGATCGGATACTCTGCGGTGGCAAACGGCGATGTTTTCGCTCATGCCAATTACTCCGAAACCCTCCGAAACGAGATTCGTCCCGCGAAAAAGCGTTTTTCGGTACAGCAGGCGACGCAAAGTGTTTTGGACGCGGAGATACTGCATCACCGTGTTGATTTGAACCATAGTATCAAAGAGCTTTATCGGCGGACGAAGCGTCGCTCCCTGATCGTGTTGATCGGTGATTTTTTCGAGATTCCCGATTTGAGACTCCTTGCTCGAAAGCACGAAGTGGTTGCCATCGTCGTGCGCGACCGTGCCGAAGAGAATCCTGAGGTGATGGGATTTAGTGCCCTCATCGATCCTGAGAGCGGTGCCGTACTGGAGGGGGATTTTAATGAGAAAAGCGTGAAGCGCTACCGCGAGCGGGTGAGAGCGCATGACATCGAACTTTTTGAATCGTTTCGAAAAGCGGGGGTTCGCGCAAGCAAGCTCTATACCGATGCGAATGCGATTGTGACGTTGCGACGGTTGTTTGAGGGGAGAGTATGAAAGATTTGAATATCCCGCTAAATGACATTGCCCCGTTGGTGGAGATCCCCGATTATTCACTCTATTATTTTATCGCGGTGGTTCTCATAGCGGTTGCTTTGAGCTTGGCGCTTATTTTGGCACTCCTCAAACAGATTCGAAAACGTCGTGTAAATTTGCGGAAAGAGCGTTTTAGCGCACTCTCATCGGTCGATTTCTCCGACCCCAAACGTGCCGCGTACACCATCAGTGAACTCGGACGTGTGTTTGCCTCCGATAACGAACGTACAGAAAAGGCGTATCATAACCTCTTCGAGCGTTTGACCCCCTACAAATACGCTCCGAAGGTGGAGATGATCGATGAGGAGACGATAGGGTATTATCGCCTTTATTTAGAGATTATCGATGCTTGAGGGGATTTATTTCCAGTTTCCCAAGCTCGGATTTATCCTCTTTTTCTTTCTCGCATGTGAGGCACTCTGTCCGCTTCGCAGTAACCCGATCTATTTTCCCCGCAATGCACTGTTTGGAATGGATGAAACAAAGCCCCCTTTGTGGATGTGGGTTTCCAAATGGGCGATGATCTCTCTTTTCATCGTCGCGTTGATGTCTCCTGTTCGGGAGATCAAAGAGGAGGTAGAGGGGTATGATATTCTCCTCGTGATCGATCCGCAATCCATCACCTCTGAGAGGGTCGAGGAGATTAAATCGTTTATCGATAGACGCCACTATGATCGTTTCGCACTCTATGTTCCTACCGCTTCACCCGTTGTGATCCCAATGAGCCGCGATCATGAAGCGCTGAGTACAATACTCTCGCAACTCACTTTCGAACACTCCGAGGGAAAAGTGACCAAAGAGGTTGAACGATTTTTCTCTACGACCCCCGAAGCGAGGGGATGGGCGATTATCCTATCCGAAAAGCCGACGGATTTGGTTCGTTCGCTCCCCGTCGGGGTCGAGGTGAGCGTGATTGAACCCAATGAATATTGGATGGAGGTAAATGATCGCTCTCACCCTCCGTTTGCGGTCATAACGGAACAAAAATATTTCGTCTATTTTTATATTTATCCCTTGTTTATGGGGTTTTTAGCCATGCTACTTTATCTGTACGGGCGTAATCAAAAGGGTCTGGCGTGAGTTTTTTACACAGCGAATTTTTGTTCTGGCTATTGCCTCCGACATTCATCCTATTTTACTTTTGGCTTACCCAAAAACCGCTCCAGAATAGATGGCTGAGCGAAGGAGCCCTAGCCAAGCTTCGAGCCCCTGAAACGACGATGGGACTCAAAGGGCGTAATACTCTTTTTCTGATGTCGGCGATACTGTTGATTATCGCGATGGCACAGCCGGTGATTATCGGCTCCACACCGCTCAAGGAGAAACAACTTCATATCACCTTGGTTATTGATCGGGGGGTGGGGAGTTTTGAGCAGACCCGTTCATTGGCATTATCGAGCCTGTATTCGCTTTTGGGGGAGGAGATAGAGCTGATTTCATTTGATGATCGGGTGTATCGCATCGCTCCGCTTAGCAATGACGGGGCGATATTGGCGGAGTTGATTCAACATTTAACCTCCTCCTCGAAACCCTCTATCCCCACTATTTTAGAGGAGAAATTGGCTCAAAATGATACGGATATGTGCGTAGTCGTCACGTCCAAAAAGGTCGTGAGTGAGCATTTTATCACCGTTTCCTCTTTGGCGGATGTTGAAAAGGTGCACGAAAAAATGTTGGAGCTGAGAGAGAAAAACGTTCTGCAAGCGCACATTCCCCTCTTTTTTTATCCTTTGGGCGCAGCCATGTTACTAATCCTTTTTGCCCTCTCGTCGATGTCGAAGCGGAGCAGTGTGAGTGTCGCTATGGTGCTGGTAGCATTGAGTTTCACTCCTCAAAGCGGGGATGCCGGGATTTTGGATTTTCAGCTGTTGCGTGAGGCTAAAGAGGCATACAAGTCGGGAGAGTATCAAAAGAGTGAACGGCTTTATGCGCGCTATCAGTTGCAACACGATTCTCCACACGTTCGATACAACCGAGCTAACGCCCTCTATATGAGCGGTCATTTTGAGCGTGCGCGGTATTGGTACGAGAGGGTTTACACGAGTGATCCGATCTTATCGGAGCGGGTAGGTCATAATCTGGAGCAGAGCATCCTCCAGATCAAAAGAGCGCAAGTCCAGAAACAAGGGGCTTCAAAGGGTGAACGGAGTGTTCCTCCCCAGAACGCTGCTTCGATTCAGAAAAAAGCCTCAGAAAGAGCTACGAGACTTTTTAAATGGTGATTATTTGAAAATATCGTAGAGTTTGTTCGCCCCTTTCATTTCGCGGCGAAGTTCGGCATAGTCTTCATTTTTGAGAGCTGTTTTGAGCGATTGCAGTTCCACTTCAAACAGTTCAATCGCTTCGAGTACGTTATCTTTGTTTTGGCGGAAAATATCTTCCCACATTGCCGGAGAGCTTTTCGCCAAACGGCTCATCGACCTAAATCCCCCTGCGGCAAGCGTGAGAATGTTCTCTTTCTCTTCTTGGGCTAACACGGTATTGGCGAGGGCATACGAGATAACGTGGGGCATGTGGCTGATAAAAGCGGCATGGCGGTCATGCTGCGCCGCACCCATTCGGCGTATCTGCATCCCGATGGCTTGAAAAATACGCAGTGCAATATCGCGTTGAGTCGCACCGCTGTGTTCCAAGTCGCACAATACGACCACTTTTTCGGCATAAAGCCCCTCGAGTGCGGCGCTCGGACCGAATTGCTCCGTTCCCGTCATCGGGTGGGCGGCAACGACATTGGCTCGGATACTGCTCGGGATAGCATCGACGATGAGGGCTTTTGTACTCCCCAAATCGATCATCGTTTTATCGGTTCCCGCCAAATCGGTCGATTGCTGTAAAAATTCGATCACTCCGTTTACGGGGACGGCTAAAAAGATAACGTCGCATTGCGCTTTGAGCTCTTCAAAACTCACAAACGATTCGACCAACCCCCGCTCTAATGCGACGGCTTGATGCTCTTTATTGTGATCGCATCCGATAATGGAGGAGATAAAGGAGAGGTGTTTGAGGGCGAGAGCCATCGATCCTCCCATTAATCCTAACCCTGCAATACCGATTTTCATAACTACCCTTTGCGTATAATGGTGCCATTTTAGCCCTTTTAAGTTTAATTTACGCTCCTATTAATCGTTAGAGTGATAGAATGGGAGACTATTTTAATGCAACGGAAATTTTGGCTTGAAAACAATACCCCTCTCCTTGATCCTCGCGAGTATTTTGGTACACGCATCGACACAAAACGTACAATCGATTCAGTATGACGGCATGGTGCATATTTCCGAGGCTGTGGCTAAGCGCCTTAACGAAGTCAAAGTCGGTGAACCCTTAGATGCTGCGGCAGTCGATAAAACGGTTAAAAATTTCTTTGAGCAGGGTTATTTCGAAGACGTTTGGGCGGAAGAGAATGAGGGGAAAGTTACGTTTCACTTCAAAGAGAAACCGATTATCTCCAAAATCGAACTCAAAGGGTACAAAGAGAACGACGAAGAGGCTAAAAAGACACTTCTGCAAATCGAAAAAGGGTCTCTTTTCGATGAAAAAAGACTCGAAAGTGCCAAAAAACGGATTATCGATGCACTGAGTACCGATGGTAAGATTGATTCGGTCGTTGAGATTGAGAGCAAAAAACTCGATAACGGGAGTATGCAGGTTACGTTTATCGTCAATGAAGGGCAAGAGATCATCATCAAAAAACTCACCTATGCGGGGGTATTGACTCAAGATCCTGAAGAATTTGACAGTATGATCGCCAACAAAGAGCATCAATTCATGGGATGGATGTGGGGTCGAAACGACGGTAAGATGAAAGTTGCCGAGTTGCAGTACGATCCGCTCCGTATCCGAGATTTTTATATGCAGAGAGGGTTTCTCGATGCGAAAATCGATGAGCCGTTTGTAGCGGTCGATTTTGACCATTACGAAGCGCAGATGAGCTATAACGTTTTTGAGGGAGATGTTTATCGCGTATCTGATATTCTAGTGTTTCAAGATACGAAGGTGATTGAAGATCAAGAACTTTTGAATATCATCGCATTAGAAAAAAATAAACCCTTTAATATCAAAACATTCCGTGAAGATGCCGATCGGATTAAAACTAAGATTGCCGACTTAGGATACGCCTATGTTCAGGTACAACCCGATTTGAAAAAAGACAAAGACTCTAAAAGTGTTGATGTCGTTTATCGCATCAATCCGGGCAAAAAAGTCCATATCCGAAATGTTATCGTCTCCGGTAATAACCGTACGTTAGACCGTGTAGTGCGCCGCGAACTGTTTCTTGCTCCGGGGGATCTGTACAGTATGACAAACCTCAAAGACTCCCGTAACGCGTTAGGGCGAACCGGTTATTTTGAGAGCAATACGATCGAAGAGAAGCGTATCGATGATGAGTCGATGGATATTATCGTGCAGGCTAAAGAGGCACCGACGGGGAATATTCAGCTCGGTGGAGGATACGGGAGTTATGGCGGGATACTGCTTAGCGTTGCGGTAAGTGATCGTAATATTTTCGGTTCAGGGATTTCGGTCGGGATTAATCTTGAGAGATCTCAGCGTACCAGCAATTACTCATTTAATATTGCTAATCCGCGTCTCAATGATAGCGATTTCAGCGGTAATTTTTCGGTGTTCAACAGTTCTACCGAATACGATAGCTATACCGTTGAATCAAAAGGGGCAAGCATCGGTACGGGGCACCGCTTTAACCGTTTTGTGAGCGGCTATGTCGGATATAACTATACCCAAAATAAGTACAGTGATATGAATACGTCTGTGGACCCGCGGTTGTATGAAAGCTATGCGAAAAGTTCTGTAAATTTCTCTGCAACGTTCGATAATACCGATGATTATTATGTTCCGCGTGAAGGAATGGCACTTTCGCAAGGGTTTGAAGTGGCAGGATTGGGTGGAGAGACCAGTTTCTGGAAAAGTCAAACCAGTTTTAGTGTCTATCAGGGATTGCAAAAATGGACCGATTTTGATCTGATTCTTCGCTACAAAGCGCGTTATAAATATGAAAAAAGCTTAGACTCAGAGGGGATGAAACTGGGTGAAAAGTTCTATATGGGGGGGATCGGTTCGGTTCGCGGTTATCAATCGTACTCATTATCGCCAAACAGCGGAGTTGACTCCGACAGCAACGGAAAATTGGATTTGATCGGCGGAACCCAAACCTTCTCTAATAGTTTTGAACTTAGCGTCCCTCTCGTACCCGAAGCGAAGATGCGGGCAACAGGATTTATCGATTATGGGATGATCGGTGAGAACAGTATGACTGAAATCAAACGGGGCGGTTATGGTGTATCGTTAGAGTGGTTTAGTCCTGTCGGACCGTTGCAGCTCGTATTCGCCAATCCGATCGGTAATAAAGCCGGAGATGATCTCACGCACTTTGAATTTACTATCGGGCAGCGATTTTAGTCTTTCTGTCATTCCCGCGAAGGCGGGAATCCAGCTTTACATTTTGAAGATGGATCCCCGGGTTAAGCCCGAGGATGACGGAATACTTTAAATACTTTTGAAATCACTTCAACTACACCCATCACAATTCCACCCGCTATAATCCCGGCAATCGCATCGATGATAACAGGGGTAATCGATCCTAACACTTTTCCGGCAGTTGGGATGCTTTCTATGATTTGTACGGCACTTTCCACGAGATGGTGAGCATCGGGAAGTCCGTGAAGGAGGATACTTCCTCCGACAAGGAACATTGCCGCCGTTCCGACGACGGTGAGAATTTTCATGAGACGCGGTGCAAAGTTGAGCAACCCTTCTCCTACTACCCTCTGAACACTTCCCGCTCTTCCCTGTGGGGCATTTTGGAGTAAATGCAGACCTACATCGTCCATTTTGACAATAGCGGCGACGATTCCGTAAACTCCTATGGTGATAGCAACAGCAACCCCTGAAACGACCATAGCCTGTGTCATAATGTCTTTATCGGCAACAGTTCCGAGCGCTATGACGATAATTTCAGCCGAGAGGATAAAGTCGGTACGGATTGCCCCTTGTATTTTCTCTTTTTCAAACGCTTCAAGATCGACTTCGGGAGTATGAAACGCTTCGAGAAGCTCACGGCTGTGCTCATCTTCATCATGATGAGAGAGAAAAGGGTGTGCGATTTTTTCAAACCCCTCATAACACAGATAGGCACCGCCTACCATAAGGATCGGCGTGATCGACCACGGGGCAAAGGCACTAAGAGCTAATGCCGCGGGGACAAGGATAAGTTTGTTTTTGAATGAGCCTTTGGCAACACCCCACACAACCGGAAGCTCACGTTCGGCACGGATTCCGGAAACCTGTTGGGCGTTAAGGGCGAGATCATCGCCTAAAACACCTGCCGTCTTTTTGGCGGCTACTTTGCTCATGGCGGCAACATCATCCAGTAAAAGGGTAATATCATCTATGAGAATCAGTAAACTGCTTCCTGCCATGGGTTTAATCCTTTAGTGTTATAGAGAGGCGTTTCGGCAGAACAATATTTTTAATCTGTTCGCGTGCAAGGTAGAGGTGATCTCCCGAAATCATCAGATGACCCTCCTCGAATATAATCTCAATCTCCGAAGCATTCACACGTGAAGCCAAAAGGATATGGGAGAGCCATAATATAAAGCCAAGCGCGTCGAGGGTCGATTCATCAGGCAGTAGAGAAGCATAGCTGTTTTTTGGGAGAAGGTCGGAGGAACTTGATCCTTTTTTAAATAACAGCAAATGCGAAATCAGCGCGATCTGTTGATGGCTGAGTGCATAATCCAGAGCGCTCATGGCCAAATAGTGGCTGTGGCGTTGATAGGCATAGTAGCGAATGCCTATCCCTATAGAGAGAAGCTTGGCGGCGATAACAAGTTCGTACTTATAGGCAGGATCGATGGAGAGAAAGGGACTAAGCGATTCAAACAGACGTTTGGATAGGTGAGCACATTGCAATGCATGATCGCTGTGATGCGCATAGGTATCGAGCAAATAACGGACACTCGGATTGTAGTTGGCAGGGAAGCGATCCCCAGCGTTTCGGAGAAGGTCGCTTAAAAATACCCCCTCACGAACTCCTACGCCGCTACAGAGAAGCGTATTGACCTCTAAATGGCGTATGATCCTCTCCAAAATAAGAGACCCCGGTTTGATCGTATCAAAACGATCGGGTTTGATAAAGAGGGAACGTAGTTTTTTGGGAGTTGCGTCTTGTATCTGATCGGTGAAGCGTAAAAAAGAATCGCTTTGTGTCGTATAGGCATGAAGCTTTTTGAGGGGATAATCCTCTTTTTTCATCAAAGCACGGGTGAGGGCACGAAAGGTTCCGCCGATCCCGATGAGAGTATCGGTATGGAACGGTGGGAGCTGTTTTAGAGCTTCATCAATATAGGCAATGGCTCCTGTGATATTATCGGTATCGAAAAAAAGTTCTTTGATCCGAACGGTTCCGATATTCAGAGAAAAAAGCTGTTCCACTTTACCGTTGCGAAGGAGGGTAAATTCGCTTGATCCTCCCCCTACATCGACGGAGACTGCTTCTTGAATCATAGGGAGGAGATTGGCGCATGCCATCCCGCCGTAATAGGCTTCTTTTTCTCCGCTGATCACTTTGATAGCGAGGTTATGTTCACGTTGGATACGGGAGAGAAAAAGGGAGGCATTGGGGGCATCACGAAGTGCTGAAGTGGCTACACAAAGAATCTTACGCGCACCGAAAGAACGGGCAATCGATAAAAATTCCCCGATTGAGTTAGCCGTACGATCCATGGCTTCGTTTTGGAGATGTCCACCGTTTTTATAAGCGTTTTCGCTTAGGCGGACAGAACTTTTAGCTTCGTGAAGAATATGAAAAGCAAAACGGCTTGTTTTTTGAAAGACCGCAAGACGCATCGAATTGCTTCCGATGTCGATAACAGCGGTACATTTGGCCATTTTTACTCCTCTTCCTCCATTAATTGTTTGTGTTTGTAGAGAAGTTCTTGCATGGTTTCGACGTTGTCTTTATCAGGGATAATACAATCGACAGGACAAACGGCGATACACGCAGGTTCATCGTAGGTTCCTACACATTCGGTACAACGGTCCGGATCGATGATATAAATCGGATCACCCTCTTCAATCGCGTCCATTGGGCACTCTTCACGGCATGCGTCACATGCAATACATTCATCGACTATTAGTAGTGGCATAGGAAACCTCGGTTATTTTAATGGTTATTGCGCGATTTATAGCGAAAGGAACCTTTGAGGAGTTTTAAATCACTCAATCTTATCGCTAAGGGAGGACGCAACACAGTTTTGAGGGGAGGACTAAACGGGCACATGAGCCGTCGATTCCATCTTCTCTATTTGTTAATGTTATAGTTGCCCCTATCGCTTCAGCGGCGCTTTTAGCTAAAAAGAGACCTAAGCCCACCCCTGATTTGTTCCCTTGACGTTTAAACGGTGCAAACAGATCGACACTTTCATCGATTCCGCACCCCTCATCGATCACCTCTATGACGATTCCTACACTGTTGAGATAGCTTTGGAATTGAATCGTTTTCCCCTCAGGGGTAAATTTAAGGGCATTTTGCAAGAAATTTTGCAATATCTGATTGAGCAGTGTCACTTGTAACAGTGCACTGAAGGCATCGGGTTTAAAATGGGCAATGAGGGTTTTATTCTCGCTGTTCGCCAAAAGTTTGAAATCCCCCTCCCACTTTTTGAGGATTTGAATAATATCTACTTGGACGGGAATTTCAAGCTGTGCCCCCTCTTGGCGACCGATGTTGAGAATATCGGCAACGATACGATTCATCTCATCAACGCTTTGGTTGGTAATGCGGATCGCTTCGATGTACTCTTCGGGGGTCCGTTTTTTGATCAGAGTGACCTGATTTTTGAGTTTGATAACGGCAAGAGGAGTTTTAAGCTCATGAGCCGCACCGATAAAGAGCTCTTTTTGGTATTTGACGAAGTTTTGTATCCGTCCGATAAGACGGTTGAGAGTTTCCCCCAGCGGTTCGAATTCATCGGGGAGCTGTTCTACCTTGATCGGGCGTATCAGATGCTCATTCATGTTTGCCAAGCGTCGAGATAGGGCACTGATAGGGGCGATGAGCATTTTCGAAAACGCAATGGCATAGAGGATAATGACGACGAAACCGACCGCATTGATGAGATAGATAGAGTTCATTATTTTTCGTAACAGCCGTTTGGTCGGGGTGATGTCACGGCTTACTTTGAGATAAGAGGAGTGTTCAAAGTCAAACGGATAAATGAGGGTCAGTGTTACGCTTTTATCTTTGTGTTCCGTCTCGTAAAACTCTATATGTTCATCATTTTGCTTTAGGTTAATAAGCTCTACACTCAGCCCCATTAGCGTATCGGTACTGTTTTGCTGTGCAGCCGACAACAGTGATTTGTACGAGGAGATATTTTCGGCATAACCGATCAGTTCGGCCTGTTTTTCATCGTAAATGGATTGCTTGATAAAAAGATATAAAAAGGAGGAGAAAAGGATGACCAATGCCGCCGAAGCGACAATGAGCTGGAAGAGAAAGCGTCGTCTTATGCTTCTTTTGGAAAACAAAAACGGTATCCTCGGCGGCGCACGGTTTCGATGGTAGTGATACCGAGCGGTTTATCCATTTTTTGGCGGATTTGGTTGATCGCAACCTCGATAACGTTCGGGGTAACAAGCTCAGGCTCTTCCCAGATCGCATCGAGCAATTGCTCTTTGGATACGATTTGGTCACGGTGACGTGCAAGGTGAGTCAATACTTCAAACGGTTTACCTTTGAGTTCGATCTCTTTTTCTTTATAGATGATTTTTTCCTCTTCAGGATTGATCGTCAAGTCATCGATTTCGATGATATTGCTTCCGCCGAAACGCAAACGCGCTTCGATACGGGCAACAAGAACATCAAAATCAAACGGTTTGCGGATATAATCGTCCGCACCCGCTTTAAGGGCTTCAATTTCGCTCTCATTGTCATCACGAGCTGAGAGGACAACAACGACTGTTTTAGGGGTGTTGCTTTTGATGTCAGGGATGATATCGACGCTGTTACCGTCCGGTAGCATCCAATCCATCAAAATTAGGTCATAGTTACGGATATCGAGATAATACTCGCCGTCTTTTAGAGTTTCGACGACATCGCTTTGGTAACCAAATTCTTTAAGCCCTTCTGCAAGGGTTTTATTGAGGGTTACTTCATCTTCAATGATCAGAATACGCATTCAGATTCCTCATGGTACGGAAATTTTGCCGAAATGATACCATAGTTTTAGAAAATTTTAAACTTTTTTTCAATTTTTTTTAAAAAATGAAATTTTTTTGAACACCGACAGTGCAATTTGGGAGAATATCAGGCTTGCGAATGGTTAGCGAGAGGGTTTCGATGGAGCTAAAATAAGATTTCAGGATACGTGAGAGGTGTTCGAGGGCTGTTTCGATCAGCTCGAATTGTTCGCGATGCATTGTCGCTTCGATCATTTCAGCGACTTCGGCATAATTGATAAAATGAGCGTCAGCATAAGCATTTTCGATAATACAATCGATTTGTACCCTTTGAGGGTTGGTGCGTTCATAATCGAGAATCCCGATGATCGTCTCAAAGGTGAGGTTCTCGATCAGGATTTTCATGCGACCCGCTTCTCTTCCCCTTTGAACAGACGGACAAAGTTAGGGATGTGTTTGTAAAAAAGGATAAAGGCGATAAAGAGCACCGGAGCGTGAAACATGCTCGGATACAAAACAAAAGAGGCTACGACGAGCGCGGCAAGCCCGAGCATCGAAGAGAGGGAGGAGATACGGATGGTTTTGGCGGCAACTCCCCAAACGATGAGAGCGATGGCGGTAGGGATCGGGAGCATAACGGCCATAACGCCCATACCCGTCGCAACCCCTTTACCCCCTTCAAACCACATATACGGACTAAAGCAGTGACCGATAACGGCGAGGACGGCAACCATCCATTGAACGCTGTCGCTCATCTCAAAATATTTGGCGGCGAGGACGACGGCAATCCCTTTGAGGGCATCGAGGGCGAGAGTCGCGGCTCCGAGTTTTTTGGCAAGTTTAGGATTGGTCTCTTTGACGACACGAAGAACGTTGGTCGCTCCGATACTTTGAGAACCCGATTCGGTGATGTTAACGCCGGCGAATACTTTGGCTAAAATGAGTCCGAACGGAATCCCGCCGAGGAGATAGGCGATCAGATAAAACTGTACGTTTTGGTTAAATAAAAAATCCATTGAAAACCTTAGCAATTAGTTTGAGTGGCAGTATTATAAATCACCGATGGTTACAATGAACTAAAAAAGTGCTTAGGAAGTTTGACTCTTCAAGGGGAGGGGGATATGAGTTTGGTTATAATAACAGCTTTACCGAATGTATAAGGATGCGTGGCTTGAACACCGAAGAATTGAAACAAAAAATTATTGATCTTAAAAGCCGTCTCAGCGTTACGGTCGTAGCGCACTTTTATCAGCGCGATGAAGTGTTTGAGATGGGAGATATTACGGGTGATTCGCTCGAACTGGCGAAACGGACGATGGCCGATGATAAAGAGTTTGTCGTGTTCTGCGGCGTCGGATTTATGGGTCAGAGCGTCAAAATCCTCAGCCCTCATAAGCGGGTCGTAATGCCGAAACTCGCGTGCTGTGCGATGGCGAAGATGATCGACGGGCTCTATTATGACGAATCGATCGCCAAGCTCGAAGCGAGCGGGATCGCTCAGGAGAATATCCTCCCGATCACCTACATCAACTCCAATGCCGACGTCAAAGCACGTGTCGGGAAAATGGGAGGGATGGTCTGCACCAGCTCCAACGCCAAAATGATTATCACCAAAGCCCTTGCCGAGGGGAAAAAGATCCTTTTCGTCCCCGATCGCTGTCTAGGGCAAAACATCGCCAATATGATGGGACTCAAATCGTGCGTACTCGGTGATGGAACCGATCCCAAAGAAGCCGACATCATCTGTTACGACGGATTTTGCTCCGTCCATCAGCTATTTAGCGTCGATGACATCGAGTTTTACCGCGCCAAATACCCGGGGATTTTGATCGCTGTCCACCCTGAATGTGATCCCGCTATTTGTGACCGCGCCGATTTCGTCGGTTCGACTTCTCAGCTTATCAAATACATCATGGAACTTCCCGCGGATCAAAAGGTGGCGGTAGGGACGGAGTTTAATATGGTGAACCGTCTCCGTCCATCCAATACTTATATCCTCTCCTCCACTAAACCCGAATGTCCGACGATGAATGAAACGACGTTGGAAGATTTGTATAATGTCCTTAAATCGATTGAAGATGGTGCCCCGATCAATGAGATCGAGGTGGATGAAGAGACTGCACACTGGGCAAAAATTGCATTAGAGAGGATGATGGCGTTATGATCGAACAATTTATCCGTGACGTATTAGCTGAAGATGTGGGGCGGGGGGACCTGTATGCGCGGGTTTCCGATGCGGTTCCTGCAAGTGCGAAAATCATCGCTAAAAGCGACGGTGTTTTGGCGGGGGAAGCGTATCTACGTGTTTTGGCGCAGATGGAGAAATTTGAGATCGTTTGGCATAAACATGACGGTGAGTCGTTTGTCAAAGGAGAGGTCTTGATGGAACTCTCCGGCGATTCGCACACGCTGCTGCGGTGTGAACGGACATTGCTCAATATGCTGCTTCATGCCAGTTCTATCGCGACATTGACCCGCAAATACGTCGATCTGATCGCTCCCTATGGGACAAAACTCCTCGATACCCGAAAAACCCGTCCTCTGCTACGCAATTTCGAAAAATACGCGACTCGTATCGGCGGAGCGACGAATCATCGGATGGGGTTGGACGATGCTCTGATGCTCAAAGATACCCATCTTAAAACGATCGCGAATTTAGAGAGTTTTATGGAAGAGGCACGTAAAAAAATCCCGTTTACCTCTAAAATCGAGATCGAAGCGGAAGATTTCGAGATAGCGGCACACGCGATGCGATGCGGAGCAGACATTGTCATGTGTGACAATATGAGTGTGGAAGCGCTCAGTGATGTAGTCAAGTATAAATGGGAACACCACAGCGGAGTTTTGCTCGAAGCGAGCGGAAATATCACCCTCGAAACCATCGAAGAGTATGCTAGAACGGGTGTGGATGCGATCAGTACGGGGTCTATGGTTCATCAAGCCAATTGGATCGATATGTCAATGAAGATGGATTAAGTAAGTGGCT
>NZ_DASUIQ010000018.1:0-3293 GCF_036279695.1 Sulfuricurvum sp. | reverse complement strand
TATCGATGATGCGATCGCACAGGGATATGACCTCATCGTTCTTCCCGAATCGGCATTTCCTCTCTATATGAACGAACATACCGAAATATCCGAAGCCTTAGCGATGCGCTCGCTCCATATCGCCATACTCACGGGGACACTGCACAAAGAAGACGGCTTAAACTACAACGTCTCTTATCTTTTTGATCAAGGAAATATTACGGTTGCCAAAAAAACGATCCTCGTCCCTTTCGGCGAATATATACCGTTACCTGAATTTTTACGCGGATGGGTAAATCGTGAGATTTTCGGAGGGGGAGCTGATTTCGTGACCGCCAAAAAACCGACCGACTTTACGCTAAAAGGGACAACCTTTCGAAACGCCGTCTGCTACGAAGCAACCCGCGCTGAACTCTACACACCCGATGTTCGCTATATGATCGCAGTGAGTAATAACGGGTGGTTCAAACCCTCTATCGAGCCGACAGTGCAAAAACTGTTAATACGGTTTTATGCCCGTAAAAATCATACGGTTGTGTTTCATTCGGCAAACGGCGGGGGAAGCGGGATAGTGTATTAAAAGAGAATCAAGCCAAAAGGCTTGATTGTTTAGTGGCGAACGTTGAGGTTGTTTTTGTTGATCGCTTCGATCACAGCTGTGATGTGTTTCATTTTTGCCTCTTCATCATCCATGTTGTGGATCGCATCGAGGTTAAAGTGTTGCAATTTAGTATCAAGATACCCAGTATCGAGTTCACCTTTGATAAAGTGCTCATCACGAACAATTTGACGGTGAAGAGGAATATTCGTCGGAACACCCTCGATCAAGAACTCATCCAATGCACGGCGAGCTTTACGAACCGCATCTTCCCATGTCAATGCCGTAACGATCAATTTTCCGACCATTGAATCGTAGTTTGAAGGGATTTGGTAGTTGGTGTACGCCATAGAGTCCAAACGCACTCCCGGACCACCCGGTGCAAGGTAGTTAGTGATAAGACCCGGAGACGGGACAAAGCCCATTTTCGGATTTTCAGCATTGATACGGAACTCGATCGCGTATCCGCGGAATTTGATCTCTTCTTGCATGAAGATCAACGGATCACCCTCAGCAATTTGGATCATACGTTGGATCAAATCGATCCCTGAGATCGCTTCGGTAACCGGATGCTCAACTTGAACACGGGTATTCATTTCGATGAAATAGATGTTATCGTCTTGGTCAACCAGATATTCGATGGTTCCGACACTCTCGTATCCGAGTTTGAACATCGCTTTGGTAGAGATACGGTAAAGCTCGCGGCGTGTCGCTTCGTTGAGCAACGGTGATGGAGCGATCTCGATCACTTTTTGGTGACGACGTTGGATCGAACAGTCACGGTCTCCGAGGTGGACAACGTTACCGTATTTGTCAGCAACGATTTGGATCTCGATGTGACGAGGGTTTTTGAGATATTTTTCGATGAAAACTTCACCGCGGCTAAAGAACCGCAATGCCTCTTTGGTCGCTGATTCGTACATCTCTTTAAAATCAGATGCTTTCTCAACGATACGCATACCGCGTCCGCCTCCTCCGAAAGCCGCTTTGATAATGATCGGGAATCCGATGTCGGTTGCGATTTTTTCCGCATCGTCGATGTTGTCGATCGGCTCATCGGTACCCGGAAGCATCGGAACGCCTACGGCACGCATCGCTACTTTAGAAGCCATTTTATCCCCGAAAAGGGCGATGTGTTCCGGTTTAGGACCGATGAAGATGATACCGTTATCGGCACACGCTTGAGCGAATTCGGCACTCTCAGACAAGAATCCGTATCCCGGATGGATCGCATCACAATCAGCTTTTTTAGCCAAAGAGATAATACGCTCATAATCAAGATATGCGGCGATCGGATCACCCATGATCGGATAACATTCATCAGCTTTGCGAACCCAAACACCGTTTACGTCTACTTCTGAAAATACCACGACACTTTGAATTCCCAACTCTTTACAAGCACGAATAATACGAAGTGCGATTTCACCACGGTTCGCAATCAATACTTTGCTGATCTTTTTAGTTTCCACTATTTTCCCTCATTTGAACATCTACGAGTGCAAGTTAGCCTCTATTGGATGCCCTATATCTTGATTTAAAAATGAAATTATAGGATAAAACTGCTGTTAATGCAAAATTTTTTATCTCCTTTGCACATTTCACAAAAACTACGCCCTCAATTACACCTATTCATACCATTTCACTCATGATTATTGGATTTTTTGAAATTTGCTATTATAATGATCAAAAAAACAGGGATGCACTCCATGAAAATAGCAGCAAACATCACGGAACTCATCGGCAATACCCCGTTGGTACGCCTCAACGCCCCCTCCAAAACAAGCGGAGCGAGTATTTTAGGAAAATGTGAATTTATGAACCCGACCAGTTCGGTCAAAGACCGCATCGGATTCAATATGATCCGCACAGCGATGGATGAGGGGCGTATCAACAGCGAAACACTCATCATCGAACCGACCAGCGGCAATACGGGGATCGCCCTTGCTTCGATCTGCGCTGCGCTGGGACTCAAACTCACCTTGACGATGCCCGAGTCAATGTCGATCGAGCGACGCAATCTCCTCAAAGCGCTCGGTGCCAATCTCGTCCTCACCCCCGCCGCCGCAGGGATGAAAGGGGCGATTGATGAAGCCAATACGCTCGTCGCGTCAAACCCCAACGCAATCGTGTTACAACAATTTGCCAACCCTGCCAACCCCGCTATCCATCGCGGCACCACCGCACAAGAGATTTTACGCGATACGGAGGGGAATGTCGATATTTTCATCGCCGCCGTCGGAACGGGAGGAACCCTCACCGGAACGGGAGAAGCACTTAGAGCCGCCTTGCCCAATGTTCAGATCATCGCCGTAGAGCCCAAAGACTCCCCCGTCCTCTCAGGAGGCAAACCGGGACCGCATAAGATTCAAGGGATCGGTGCGGGATTCGTCCCCGAAGTGCTGAACACCGCTCTTTATAATGAAGTGATTACCGTAAGCAATGAGGATGCGATCAGTGCCGCCAAAGCGTTAGCCAAAACCGAGGGGTTACTGGTGGGGATCTCGGCCGGGGCAAACGTCCATGCCGCATCCCTTGTCGCAGCCCGTCCTGAGAACAAAGACAAAGTGATTGTCACGATTTTATGCGACACGGCAGAGCGTTATCTCAGCACTCCGTTGTTTGAATCGTAAATGCTCCTAGAAACCATCCGCTGTGAAGGGGGAGAGGCTCTGCACCTCTCGTATCACCAAAAACGGCTGGATCACTCGCTTCGAAC
>NZ_DASUIQ010000017.1:0-7576 GCF_036279695.1 Sulfuricurvum sp. | reverse complement strand
TATGCTAGCCGATAAAATCCGCCTGATCCGCAACCATGCCGAAGCGGTTCTCTCCGCACGGGGGATCAAGGATAAATCAGAACTCATCAACATGGTCGGTTACAATTACCGAATGACCGAGATCGAAGCCTCTATTGCCCGCTGTCAGCTCAAAAAGCTCCCCTCATTGCTCGCGCAAAGGCTCGAAAATACCATGTATCTCAATGAGCAATTAGCGCAAATCCCCTGCATAAAACCGACCAAAATTCGCAAGGGGGCAAAGCATGCTTTTTACGTTCATCCGTTGCAGTTTGATGCCGAGGTAGCGCAAATGCACCGTAACCGTTTTATCGATGCGGTCAAAGCGGAACTCCCTCCGACTCTGTTACGCGAAGAATCGGTGGTACTGCTGAGTTACGGTTATGTCAAACCGCTCTATCTTCAGCCTCTGTATCAAGAGCGGATTGCATTCGGGCGGGATGGCTATCCGTTTAGCCTCAGCGAAGTGACCTATCCGAAAGGGCTTTGTCCGATAACCGAAGAGATGCACTTTAACCGTCTTATTACCCATGAATTTATGCGTCCGGGGATGGGCAAAGCGGATATGGATGATGTGGTACGTGCCTTTGTCAAAGTATGGGAAAACCGCGCGGAGCTTTTATGAACTTTGTGGGTAAAAGTGTTTATTTGCGTCCGATTGAAATGAGTGATGCCGATGGCGCGTACCCATCATGGTTGAATGATCCCGAGGTATGCCGTTACAACTCGCACGGAGATGCTCTGTATACGAGAGAGATGGCACAATCGTATATCAAGAGTGTGATTGATAACCCCAGTGCGGATGTGTTTGCGATTTGTTTACGTGAGGATGATCGCCATGTCGGCAATATTGCACTACAGCAAATTTCACTCAAAAATCGCAACGCCGAATTGGCTATTTTGATCGGAGACCCCTCTGTTTACGGAAAAGGGATCGGGTATGAAGCGGGGAAACTTTTGGTGGAGTATGCTTTTGATACATTGAAACTTCATCGTCTCTATTGCGGTACCCATTCTGAGAATACCGGTATGCAAAAGTTGGCGTTGAAGCTCGGCATGAGTGAAGAGGGGCGACGCCGTGAAGCCCTTTTGAAAAACGGCATTTTTGCCGATATAGTGGAATATGGATTACTCAACACCGTTTCTGAAAAGGAGACTCTATGACCAAACAAATGATTTTTACCGATACGCCACCCGATAGCTACGGAGAGCCGCTTTATAAAGAGTATCTACAATACTGTACCCGTTGCTGTATGCCCAGCTCGAATGAGGGGATGCAGTTTGATGAACTCGGTATCTGTTTAGCGTGCCGTGCGCAAGAGCAAAAGATGCGGATCAACTGGAAAAAAAGTGAAGCGGTACTTCGTGAAACACTAGAGAGCTACAAAGAGAAGGCGGGGGATAACTACGATTGTATTATTCCGATCAGCGGGGGAAAAGACAGCGTTTTTCAGCTTCATGTCCTCAAAAAAGTGTACGGGATGAAACCGCTTGCCGTGACGTTTAACCATAACTGGTATTCGGAGACAGGCAAATATAACCTCGAAAATGCCCTCGAAAAACTTGAGATCGATCACATTATGTTCACCCCGAATAAAGCGTTAGTGAAAAAATTGTTTGTCAAATCGTTTTATAAGATCGGAGATTCCTGCTGGCATTGTCATGCGGGTGTCGGTGCGTTTCCGCTCCAGATTGCCGTTAAATTCAATATTCCGCTCCTTATCTGGGGAGAATCGGTGTGCGAGAGCAGCGGTCGTGCCGATTTTAGAGATAACGTCCAAAAGTTTGATCGCGATTATTTCACCAAAGTCTCCGCAAAACTCTATCCTGAACAGATGATTGATGAAGAGATTACCCGTAAAGATCTAAAACCGTTTGAACTTCCGAGTTTCGAGGATATTGAACGCGTCGGAGTGGTGGGATTACATCTGGGAGACTATCTCTTTTGGGATGATGAGCGTCAAATGGAGTTCATTAAAAAAGAGTACGACTGGCGTGAAGAGCATCGCCCAGGTCACTACAAAGGGTTCAAAGGGAATGAGTGCAAGTTTGAAACTCTGCACGATCACATGAAATACGTTAAACGTGGATTCGGGCGGGGAACCGATCAGGCGAGCGCCGATGTCCGTGCCGGATTGCTCACCCGTGAAGAGGGGTTTGAGATCGCGAAAAAATACGATCAGCAGCGCCCCGCGTATCTGGATGAATTTTTGGATATGGCGAACATCACCGAAGAGGAGTACAACAATGTACTCAAAGCGATGCGCCAAGGAAAATTCAGAGAGTGCCGATGAAATTAGCTGATTGTACCGCCACCGAATTATTGGCTCTATTGAAATCAAATACTACGACACCCAAAGAGATTGCCCAAAGCTGTATAGAGCGGATTCGTGATATTGATCCGATTGTCAACGCGTGGGAATATTTTGATGAGGGCTCAATTGAAGCGCAACTCACCAAAATCGAAACCTATAATCAAGACGATTATCCCCTTTATGGTATCCCTGTCGGTGTAAAAGATATTTATAACACGTTTGATATGCCCACACAGATGGGTTCGCCGCTGTGGAGTGATTTTACCCCCGGTAATGATGCCCGCATGATCCATTATCTCCGTCGCGCAGGCGCTGTGATGTTAGGCAAAACGGTAACGGCGGAGTTCGCGGTTCACTATCAGGATAAAACGTGCAATCCGCATGATCTTCGTCGTTCACCCGGCACCTCCTCTAGCGGTTCGGCCGTTGCGGTGGCGACGGGGATGGTTCCGGTTGCATTGGGAAGCCAAACGGCGGGTTCGATCAGCCGACCTGCGAGCTATTGCGGTATCTATGGATTTAAACCGACCTTTGGGGTATTGCCCCGTATCGGTGTGCTGAAAACAACCGATTCGCTCGATACTCTCGGTTTTTTCACTCGGAGTGTTAGTGATTTAGGTTTGATGTTTGATGCTTCCCGCGTGCATGGCGAAAATTACGAGTTTGTCCACCAATACATTGATAATTACGTCTCCATACCCGATAAAGTTTACCGGATCGGCATTGTAAAACATCCGAAATGGGATGAAGCCTCAGTGTATGCCAAAGAGCAATTTGCCAAGTGGTGTGAAAAACTGCAAGATCCGAGATTCGAGATCGAAGAGGTCACCCTTCCCGCGTTTTGTGATACGATTCATGCGACGCATCAGCGGATCTATGATAAATCGCTTGCGTACTATTTCAAAGAAGAATACGCTAAGCATGAGCTTATGAGCCCCATCTTTTATGATATTATCCAAGAGGGACTCCGTATAACCAAAGAGGAGTATCAAGACGCTTTGGAAAAACAATCCCGTGAAACACGCGAGTTTGACACATGGATGGAGTCGTATGATATACTCATCACACTTGCCACGGCCGATGAAGCGCCGATTGGATTGACGACTCCCGATATTCCCGATGCGAATTTGATATGGACCTATTTGGGATTGCCGATTGCTACCCTTCCGGTGTTAAAAGGGTCTCACGGTTTGCCGATAGGGGTTAGTGCCGTTACCCGCAAATATAACGACAAACTACTATTAGACTTTTTAGCGTATTTGCACACCATCTCTTTGTTGAGTGATATACAACCAATTATTCCAGTACCACAAAAGGACTCCAATGAGTGAAAGTACCACCTCGCTACACCCGGTTTTTGAAAAAAATTTACAAGCTCTTTTTCATAAAAATGCCTATCTCGCAACGGATTTATTTAAAATAGAAGGTAATACACGATTTGAGGTGTATCAGGGCAAAGATGCTGTTGATATAAATCTATACGATACGGAAAACAAGAGTATTTTTTACAACACGCCGGTTCAAGATGTTATTGATTTTATCGATAATTCTCGTAAAGAGTATCAACTCCCATTTCGTTATTTCTTTGGGATGGGAAACGGCATTATTATCCAAATGCTTCTGAAAGATCCTGAAATTAAGCGTATTATTGTCATTGAACCGAATCTGGAAATCTTGTATATCATCCTCCATATGCTTGATTTTTCGGAATCTATTTTGAATGATCGTCTTTTTATTGAGTCGTATGCACAGTTCAGTTATCCGAAAGCCGATTATTTTCTGACAAGCTCACAATCACAATTTTATGCCAAATTGTTTGACCTCGAAACAACCTCGCACTATTACTCCCAATATTATGAAGAGGATATGAGAGACGTTATCTCAATTATGACAAAAGCGTTTGAAACAACTATTTTAGGATATGGAAATTCTGCTGAAGACTCTTTGATGGGTATCGAACACCACATCAAAAACCTTCCGGCGATGGTACATGGACCGAAAATTGTTAATCTTCAGGGGCAAAAGCATCCTGACATCGCAGTGGTTGTCTCTACGGGACCGAGTCTCACCAAGCAGATACCGTTACTCAAAAAAATACAAGATTATGTGACGATTATTTGTGTGGATGCGAGTTTCCCGATTCTGGAAAAGCACGGGATAAAACCCGACTTTGTTACGGTACTGGAGCGAATTCCCGAGACAGCCAACTTTTTCAAAAAGAATGAAAAAGAGTTTCAAGACGATGTTATCTTTGTTTGTGTCTCTATTGTTCACGAAGATATTTTAAAAGCGATTCGAGGGGGAACGACGGTATTGCAGATGCGTCCTCACGATTACACAAAATATTTTGGATTAGACGATTACGGATATTTGGGTTCCGGTATGAGTGCCGCCAATTTAGCTCATGAGTTAGGGATGGCATTGAAATTTAAAAATATTGTTTTGATCGGTCAGGATTTAGCATTCGGTGATGATAATACATCCCATGCAAACGATCATACGTTTGGGGTAAATGAAGAAGATTCGAGTAAACATGATTTTTATGTAGAGCGATACGGCGGCAACGGAGAAATCCGTACCACCCATTATTGGATCATGTTTAAGAACCATTTTGAGCAGGCTATAGCAAGGCAGGAAGCCCCTCAGCGGACGATAAACGCAACCGAGGGGGGTGCCAGAATCCCCGGTTCGATTGAAATGCCCTTTAGCGAAGTGGTAGAAACGCTTGTCGATTTTACACAACACAAAGATACTTTTCATCTTGATCCGACTCCTCAGGAAGAAGCTGAAAAACATATCACGACGATCGTGGACAAAATCAATTTTTGGTTGAGTGATTCCATCGAGAAGCAAAATCTCATCGAAACGATTTTTCTTGAGGTACAAAAAGCATGTGAAGAGTTTGTCAAGTTCCATAATGAAAAGAAATTAGACAAAATCACCATGAAAAAGTTGACGCATTTGACGGATCGTATTGATGAGGTTAAAGCGTTAACGGAAGACAACCTCTTTATTCAGCTTTATTTTCAAATTTTACAATCGTCGTTGCTCCATTATGAACTCGATTTTTCTGTAATTCAAGCCAAAGTGGTTAAAGATGAAGAAGATAAAAAAGCAAAACTTCTTGAATGGGTTATGGCGCATCGTTATTGGCTTTTTGCGTTTGCAGGTCAAATCAATGCAGAGCGTGAGATTATTCAAAGAGCGATTTTAACATGGCCCGAGGAGATACAATCCAGAATTGTTATTCCGGTAAAAGATGATATTGAAGTGTCAATTTAAAGTTTCGGATTAAAGAACGAGGGGAAAAAGGTGTGTAGCAGTCAAAAGACTGCTACAGGAAAGTATTACTATTGAAGCAATTTGAGAACGTTTTGCTGAACAGCATTTGCTTGGCTCATAGCGTATGAACCTGATTGCGCAAGAATATTATATTTTGCGAAGTTCGCTGATTCTGCCGCGAAGTCGACATCACGGATTTGTGATTCCGCCGATTTAACGTTAACTTGGGTAACGGAGATATTGTTTACCGTTGAGATCAATTGATTTTGAACCGAACCGAGGTCTGAACGGATAGAGTCGAGTAGTTTTTGAGCTGCCTCGGCGATGTTCATGACGACCATAGCCCCTTTGAGGGTTGTAACCCCAGCTCCCATCCCCGATGTTGCCGCTGTACTGGTACCTGCCGCTGAATACGCCCAGTTACCGATAGCTAACGCCGCAGTCGAAGTAACACCGTACAAACTGCTGGCAAGGTTCATGGATGCACGATTTCCTCCACTGGAGAGACCGCTTCCGTCATTGGCAGCTGCTGAGACGATAATCGCACGTGCATCGAGACGAGAGAGTGTTAGTTTACCGTAGTTTCCACCCTCTACAAACCCTGTAACCGAACCTGTACCTGCAGAAACGACGATACCGCGACCATCCATTGATTTTAAATGGATTTGTCCAGCAGTATCTACGGTTGCGGTAACACCGGTTTGCTCTTTGACGGCATTGATCGCATTGAGCAAAACACCCTCTTTATCGTTTTGGGCAAGTTGACTGAAGTTTCCGAGGGAAACACCGTTAATGGTAAGACCTGAAATATCGGTATTTGCCGCGATATTTCCAGACATTACCGTTTCAACAGTATACGAAGCACGTACACCGGTTTGATCGGATGCATTGTTGATAACATCGGCGAGTTTACCGAGACCGCTTCCCGCACTGTAGTCAATCGCTACCGCTTGGAGAGCAATACTTTTACCGTTTGCACTGAACGTCAATGTTGATGTTCCTGCCGATGACATACTCAAACCGGTGTAATAATTCACCGATCCGATTCTTGTACTTTGTGTCGCACCGATACTCGCATCGATCGTTTGATTCGAATACGCACCGACTTGGAATTGTTTATTGGTAAAAGAACCTGAAAGGAGGTTTTGACCGTTGTAGTTAGTTGTGTTAGCGATATTATCCAATCCTTGGATCAGACGAGAAATATCGGCTTGCAACGCTTTACGTGAGTCAGCACTTTGACCGTCTTGAGCCGCTTGAGTTGCTTTTACTTTGATCGTTTCCAAAAGTTTTAATTGCTCATCCATTGCTTTGTCGGCAATTTGAACGATACCGATGGCATCATTGGCGTTGGCTACCGCTTGACCTAATGCTCTTGCTTGTGAACGAAGAGAGTCGGCAATCGCCATCCCTGAAGCATCATCTGCGGCAGTGTTAATACGAAGACCTGAACTTAGTTTAGCTAGTGAGCTATCCAAATTACGGTTAGTGACGCTTGCTGACGTGTGGGCATTCATTGCCGCTACGTTTGTGTTAATTCTAAAACCCATGATAAATCCTCTTTTTTGGTTTTATGTTGATTTATGGATTAAAGCAAAATGTATTCCAAAAATTAGGGGTAATAAGATTTATGAGTTTATGGAGAGACTATAAGAAGAAGTTTTAGTTAAAGAGAGAAGAGGATGATCGGGCGAGGCCCGATCAAGAGAGACTATTGTAGCAAACGAAGGACGTTTTGTTGAACAGCATTTGCTTGGCTCATAGCGTATGAACCTGATTGTGCAAGAATATTATATTTTGCAAATGTAGCTGATTCTGCCGCGAAGTCGACATCACGGATTTGTGATTCAGCCGCTTTCACGTTAACTTGAGTAACAGAGATATTGCTCACTGTTGAGACAAGTTGATTTTGAACCGAACCGAGGTCTGAACGGATAGAGTCGAGTAGTTTTTGAGCTGAC
>NZ_DASUIQ010000016.1:0-14026 GCF_036279695.1 Sulfuricurvum sp. | reverse complement strand
GGTTTCTGCCGCGGCTGAAGGGTCCATATGCGCTAGGATCAAAGCAACTGTCTGAGGATGCTCATTCATAATAAAGTCGGCTAACTGTTGCGGTTTGATTTTTGATAAAAAGGCAAAGTTCTGAGTGCTTTGCATCGTTTTACTCAGTTTTTCCAATACCTTTTTAGCCTCTTCAGGTCCAAGAGCTTTGTAGAGGAGTTCGCGAGCGTAGTCCATACCGCCGGTATTGAGGTACTGATTGGATTGGATGATCGCATAAAACTCTTCGAGAACCGCGGCTCCGATATTTTTTTCGATAGAGCGATTATTGGCGATAAATTTGGAGATTTCGGTGATCGCATCGACGTTCATCCGTGAAAAAAGGGTAGCCGTAACGTCTTCACCCAGTTGTACCAACAAAATAGCCACTTTTTGTGACATACTCATTTCATCGAAATTAGCTTGTTGGGACTGAGTTAGGGTCATTGGCTCCTCCTATCGCTTATGTGAAGTATCAGAAGCAGGTACCGATTCTTCATCAATCAAAGCTTGAATCAACGAAGCAATCTCTTCCGGATGATCTTCGGCAATTTCACGCACTTTCTCTAATAATACATCGTATTTCAACTCATCTTCGTTGAAATTATCCCCAAGACCGAGCTGACTTTCCACTTTTTTACGCATTAGCTGTACTTTTTCGGCTAAATCTTCATCTTCATCGTCGACAATTTCCAAATTCGG
Source organism: Sulfuricurvum sp. (assembly GCF_036279695.1). Taxonomy (GTDB): domain Bacteria; phylum Campylobacterota; class Campylobacteria; order Campylobacterales; family Sulfurimonadaceae; genus Sulfuricurvum. The sequence goes on along the minus strand of NZ_DASUIQ010000016.1, from coordinate 13,306 downwards.
TTTCTCAAATTCTTCCTCTTCACGGCTAAATTCAAGCATACGTTCCGCGAACGGAATAATGATTTTTTTGTAAGCGATAAACAAAATAACCGCGACCAAAATATACTTAAAGATAGGGGCAAACGGAAGGAGATACGTCGAAATAAAGGTAGATGCTTTAGACGCACCGTCTTTTGGTTTATTCCCCTCTTTAGAAGACTGAAACTCAAAGTTACGGACGGTAACCTGATCTCCGCGCTGTTCATCAACCCCGATCGATTGTTTGACCAAGGCATCGATTGCTTGAATCTGTGTTTCGTCTAACGCAACATACGCAATCTCATCCGTTGCTTCTCCTGCGGCATCTTTTTTTGGCTCATATTTACCATCGACCACAACCGCTGCCGTCATACGTTTGATACGGGCAAACTCCATTTTGGTGGTTGAAACGGTTTTAGAGACTTCATAATTAGTCGTACCGGTCGTTTTCTCGAATTTTTCACCGCCGCCTCCGGCGAGACCTTGAACCGGACCGATATTGCTCACCGCACCCGGAACACCGCCGACTTGCGCCGGAGCGGCACCGTCTCGTTTCTCTTCACTGCTTTGCTCACTACGGACGACATTTTCAGGATCATATTTTTCGGACGTGGAGCTTTGCTCGCTGAAATCATATTCAATGGTCACTTTGGCGACAACACGCTCTTTTCCACCGATGAAAGGGGCAAGAACGTTAATGATTTTCTCTTCTTGCTTCTTCTCTTCTTTGGTTTTATATTGCTGTTGGATTGCCGAAAGTTCACCCATCGCACTGGCGTCGTCATTATCCCCAAGCGTATCACCCTCAGCATCGATCAATGCCACATTTTCGGGGGTAAGTTTCGGAACAGCCGCCGCAACGAGTTTTTTAATCCCTCGGATCTGTTTCGGAGTCAATTTTCGATCCGCTTGGAGTTGCACCATAACCGATGCCGATGGAGGAACCTCTTCAGAGACAAAAAGAGTCTCTTTCGGAAGCGCCAAAGAGACACTCGATTTTTCAACCGGCTCGAGCGAATCGATGGAACGGGCAAGCTCACCTTCTAACGCACGGCGAAATTTAACCTCTTGATCGAAATTAGTCGCTCCGAATTCTTGCTTGTCAAAAAGCTCAAATCCGACATGCCCCTCTTTAGGGATCCCCATAGAAGCAATCGTAATACGCTCTTTATAGACAACTTCTTTAGGAACTTCGATCACATTTTCACGAGGAATCCGGTAGGGTATCTTGTCTTTTTCAAGCTGTTCTATCACTTTTGCGGCATCTTCGCCGCTTAATTGTTCGAAGAGGACTTGATACCCTCCATTATCGTTTTTTGATCCTTCAGAAGAGTAAACCACCAAAAAAATCAGGAATGCGACAATCCCGGCAACCGCCGCGCCGATAATCATTTTTTGTGCTTGAGTGAGCTTTCCGAAAAAAACAACAAGTTGCGAAAAGAGAGTCTTAAAATCCATTGTTACCTATTTTTATAATAAAGGATCAGTGAGTTCAAAAAATCGATTATTCTGAACGGTGGTTCCGATTGTAACACGAATCGCGTTCAATCCGTAACTGCTTAAATCACGTACAATCATACCCTTTTTTAAGAGTTCTTGCGCAATTTTCGATGAATTTTTTTCTTCAGGAAGCGATAAAGTGACGAAATTGGTATAACTGTCAATCACATCGATCCCCTTGGAGCGTGCAAACTCTTCATATCGAGCCATCTCTTTGAAATTATCCGCAATACACTCTTGAACAAATGCTTCATCCTCCAGTGCAACCGATGCCGCTTCAAGAGAGAGAGTCGTAATATTAAACGGCGGGCGGACTTTGTAGAGCGCTTCGATAATAGGCGCTTGCGCGATACCGTAACCGACACGCATCCCCCCAAGTCCGTAGGCTTTCGAGAACGTCCCCAGAAAAAGGACATTTTCAAAACGTTCAATCAACTCTTTCGGTTCAACCGCATAAGCCGGATTTTTATAGCGAGCGTACTCCATATACGCCCCATCAACGATAACCAACGTATCGCTGTCGATTTTAGCGATAAAATCGATCATCTCTTGCGCAAGAAGCCCGTCACCCGTAGGATTATTAGGGGTACAGAGAAAAATAATAGAGGGTTTGTGCTCACAATAGAGGGCATAAAATTCATCCATCTTGTGTTCGCGTGATGCAGTGCGGATAATTTGTGCCCCCACTTGCTTGGCATAGATCTCATACATCGCAAACGTGACGCTGTTCACAAGGACTTTCGAGCCGCTGTGCACTTTAGCGTGAATCGCAAACTCGATGACCTGATCACTCCCCGCACCGATAATGAGTTCATTGCTTTTAATGCCGTATTTATTCGACAAAGCCGTTTTGAGCTTCACCATCGAATCATCGGGATAGAGTGCCATATTATCGACGATAGCACGTACTGATTCTTTGACTTTCGGCGAACACCCGAACGGGTTTTCATTACTCGCCAATTTTACGATAGAGTCTTTATCAATCCCGTACTCACGAACGACCAACTCGATTGGCTTTCCCGCCTCGTATGTTTTAATCGATTCCAGTGCTTCATTAAATTTCATAGTTCCCCCTTTACGTAGCTGCCCAGCCATGTTACTTCTTCATGATGTTTTTGAATCAGCAATTGAACCCGTTCTTCATCGATGTGACCGAAAAAGTCGATAAAGAACCAGTATCCAAACCCGTCGTTATCCCGTGAAGGACGACTCTCAATCTTACTGAGATTGATTTGCGCATTATTAAAATCTTCCAAAAAGTGAACCAGTGCCCCCGCTTTTTGGGCATCTTTAAGTCGAACCAAAATAGAGGTTTTATCTTCACCGCTGACACCGTTTTTAAAATCACTGAGGATAAAGAAGCGGGTGGCGTTATTTTGGGTATCTTCGATGTTCTCAAACAGCGTCGGTACACCGTACAATTTTGCGGCGATGTGAGAACAGATTGCTGCCGCTTCAGGGTCTTTTGAAGCCAAAATAGCCGCTTTTGCGGTAGATTCAACCGGAATATGCTCCACACTGTCCAACCCGTGTTCCGCCAAAAACTCACGACATTGCCCAAACCCTTTGTCTTTGGAATAAATCCGTTTGATATGATGTATTTGTTCCGCTTTGGTTGCGAATGCCATATGAATCGGCATATAAAGCTCGGCTACGATTTTAACACTGCTTTTTCCCAATAGATCAAGCGTCTCCCCTACAACCCCGTCACGAGAATTTTCGATCGGAACGACACCGAATTTGGCGCGACCCGCTTCAAGCGTTTTAAACACTGCCGCAATCGATCCCAAAGAGAGATAATCGCTCATTGCTCCGAAACGAGACTCCGCCGCCTGATGGGTAAAACTCCCCTCAGGTCCCAAATATGCAATACGTTCAGGAAGTTCGAGATTACGGGCAACGGCAAAAATTTCCAAAAATACCGCTTCGATCGCTTGACGGTTCAAAAGCCCGTTTGCCGTTTCGCTGATTTTGCTAAGGCGGTCAATAATCGATTTTTCTCTCTCAGGACGATAGATGGCACCATTGTTTTCATGTTTGATCTCACCGACACGGCGCACGACCTCCATACGGCGGTTCAAAAGTTCTACAACTTCATTATCAATCTCGTCAATACGTGCTCTGCACTCTTCCAATGTATTCATATCTTCTCCAATATCCCCTGCATATCAGGATAAATTTCAGCCGGTCGCTCGGAAATCTTCAATGAGGGAATAATCTCATCGGCGTTTCGGATTTTTCCGCTGAGGACAAATACCCCTCTCATCCCCAACGCCTGAGCTCCGATAAGATCCCCTTTTACATCATCGCTGATAATCGTGATCTCGCTAAATTCTGCCCCCTCATTTTGTCTCTGAAGTCGAGACAGCGCCTCTTCAAAAAAAGCTTTGCTCGGCTTCCCGACAACGGTATACGAAGCCGATGTCGCAAACTCCAACATTTTCAAAATCGCCCCGACACCCGGGTAGCGTTTATGATTTTTGGCGTACAACGTCGTCTCATGCATCCCGACAAGCTCTGCACCTCCAAGGAGAAACTCGATCATTTGCGCATACTCATCGGGGGTAAAGTTCTCTTTGATAGCAACCAGCACCACATCGGGAGAGTTAAAATCGAGGGTATATCCCATCGAACGCAGTACATTCAAAAAAGGTTCCGACCCGTATGCCGCCACTTTTTTCATTTTGTCAATATGGCTCTCCAACATCATCAACGGATCGAGGTAATGAGTTTGGGGAATATGCAATCCGATAGAGTTCAAATAACCCAAAAACTCATCACTCGGATTTTTCGTGCTGTTGGTAATCACCATATAGGGAATTTGATGTTCATTGAGATAATCGATAAATTCAACCGCACCACGGGTAGGAAGTTTGGTATGATCGTCAATCAGTGTCCCCTGAACATCTATGAAATACATCATTAATCCTGCAAATACTCTCGTTCTAACGCGATGACGTCTTCAAACGTTTCGCGACGGCGGATTAGGCGCTCTTTGCCCGATTCAACCGCAACTTCAGCACTTCGCCCACGGGTATTATAGTTGCTTCCCATACCGAAACCGTACGCTCCGGCACTGTGAACGACAAGGAGGTCATTGTGTTCCATCGGAGGAAGCGGATAGTTTTTCGCCAAAAAGTCACCGCTCTCGCATACCGGACCGACGACATCCGCTGCACTCTCTGCACCGCTTTTGTCCAGCGCTTCGATACGGTGGTACGCTTTGTAGAGACTCGGACGGATGAGATCGTTCATCGCTCCGTCCACCATCACAAAGCGTTTAGCTCCGTTATTTTTCTCGTACAGTACTTTGGTCACGAAGTATCCCGCATTCGCCGTCAAAAAACGTCCCGGTTCGCAGATGACTGTGACATCGATCCCTTTGAGTGCCGAGAGGATCGCCTGTGCATAATCATACGGCTCAATCGTAGTTTCATTGTCGTAACGAACACCGAGACCGCCGCCGATGTCAAAAAATTTGAGCTCTATATCGATCGCCTGAAGAGAGCGAAGAAGATCCGCGACAATCACCGCCGCTTCATAGATCGGTTCCAACTCGGTGAGCTGACTTCCGATATGAAAATGGATACCGACGGGGTCAAGATTTTCGGAATTTTTTGCTTGGATATACATCCGTTTTGCCGCGACAATCTCCACGCCGAATTTATTATCGTGCAAACCGGTCGAAATATAAGGGTGGGTTTTCGGATCGATATTCGGATTCACACGGATACTGATACGGGCTTTGGTATTCAGCTCACGAGCGATCATCTCGACACGTCCGAGTTCCGCTTCACTCTCGACATTGATATAGAGAATATCCGATTCTATCGCTTCGCGGATCTCATCGTCGCGTTTACCGACACCGCTGAAAAGGATACGGTATTTCGGAACTCCCGCCATCAATGCACGACGCACTTCTCCGATAGAGACACAATCTGCCCCGGAACCCTGCTGTGCGAAATGTTTGACGACGCTAAGATTGGAATTTGCTTTTACGGCATACGCAAGAATCGATTTACGACCGCGAAATGCCTCTTTTAATGACTCGAACTGAGTACGCATCGCATCAAAATCATACACATACAAAGGCGTCCCGTAGGTTTGCGCTAAAGCTTTAAAATCGATCACCCGTAATCCCCATTGAATTAGTTTTATCGCGATTTTACCCTAACTCTCCTTAGGGGATTTCCAAGCCTCCAAAACATTACACTACTTAGCAAAACAATAGGGGCAATTATCCCCATTTCAGGGATGAGCGTTTTGTTGTTGGAGAGTTCTCCCAACATAAACAACACCCCCCACACCATAAGCGTTACCAAAATGGCACCGAAACTAAAAAACGAGAGGTTTAAAAAACGGCTGCTCACCGGTGCATAGGTAAAAAAGATCACCATTAAAATCACAGCGAACCAAGGGGAGATAAAAATGCGGTACATCGCGCTGGTGATTTTAGCCACATCGACATTTTGATTTTTTAAGAGTTTCAGGGCATCTAACCCATCACCGATCGTAAAATTGACTTTTCCCTCATACACCTGATCCAAAATTTTCGGTTTGAAATCGTGTAACACTTTTAAATTTTCTTTGTCCTCCGCAACCAAACCGGCAGCCTTCAAATCGAATCCGCTCGGAGGGCGTATTAAATGGGCTTTTTGAATATTCCAATACCCGTTATCATATACCGCCTCTTTGGCACTTAACGACTCTTTTAATGAATCGCCCTCAAAAGTAAATACGCGAATGTCTTCCGCACGCTTACTGAGGGGGTAGAGGTTTCCGAAATAGATGTAATTCCCCTCGTGGGTGAAAAAAAGGTTACTGGTGGGACGGATAAATTCGGACGTTTCGCGAAGATTATCGGCAAACTCATTGGCTCGTGCAAAATTGGTAGTGTGCAACGCGATGTAAATCCCGATCAACACACCCGCCGTACTTAGAAAAGGGATCATCATGCGGTTTTTTGAATACCCTAACGCAAAATAAGCGGCCAATGCGTTTGAACGAACCAGTTCAACCAAAGAGGCAATCATGGCAAAAACCAATGAAATAGGGAGCATCATATCGATCGCATAAAAATATTTATACATCACGTAAATAAGCATAAGATTGGCTGATGTAGGAAGTTCCGAAGCATTATCCATCAGATCAAATCCGACCATAAAACTGCTCAGGGCGATCAAGACAATGGAAAAATACCGTAAATAAAGTAGCGCTAAAGTTGTAAATGCGAGCATGAGAGCCTAATGATAAAAAATTGGAGTTATTGTACCCAATAAAACCTACAATCTTTTAGACCCCCTTCAAGGAACATCGTGCCGCAACATCGCTGCAGTTCTGGGTCAAAAGCATCTCGACGGCGTCAGCGGCTTTTTTAATCCAATCCGAAAGGTTGGATTGTTCCTCCGCACTAAACGAATGGAGCACATAATCGGCAACTTGCGATTTGTGTTCGGGTTTACCGATCCCCATACGAACCCGAATATACTCGGGTGAAATCGCCGCATCGGTCGATTTGAGTCCGTTATGTCCGCCGTGTCCGCCGCCGCTTTTAAAGCGCAATGCCCCAAACGGTAAATCCAAATCATCGTGGATGACAATAACCTCATCAATTTTGTAAAAATTTTTAACGGCAAGAATAGAGCGACCGGAGAGGTTCATAAATGTGAGCGGTTTGAGGAGAAAGTGTGACCCCATTTTAAACAACTCCCCTTCGAAGGAGCTCTTTGAAATGTTTTGCACACTGTGACGACGAGCGAGTTCGTCAATCACCATGAACCCGATGTTATGACGGGTTGATGCATACGCCGAGCCGGGGTTTCCCAGTCCGACGATCAGCATCCTTATTTCGCTTTGATGATACTAAGAACCGATACGCGGTCTGAATCGGTAAACGTTACGTTTTCAACACGTGGAAGATCACGAACCAATACAGAATCACCTAAATCCAAAGGAGCAACATCAACAGTGACGTTGTTTGGCAAGTTTTCGATTGCCGCTTTAACGCGAAGACGTTTTTTAGCAACAAACAACATCCCTTTGTTTTTCAAACCGATCGGTGTTCCTACGGTAACAACCGGAACATGATAGTGAGTGACAACACCAGGTTGTGCAACCATCAAATCAACGTGCAACAAATTACCTGAAACCGGATGAGACTCATACCCTTGAACAACAAGGTTCATCTCTTTACCCGCTACGCTTACAGCGAATGCTACGGTCTCTTTGTTGCGCACTGTACGGATAAAATCGTTCATTTTGAACGCGGCGTGAACGTTTTCAAGCCCTTTTCCGTAGATGTTAGCAATAAGATAACCATCACGGCGATACGCTTTTGTAGCAGCTTTGCCAATACTCTCTCTTACAATGCCTTCTAACATAATCATGTCCTTAAAATAAAATGAGGCGAATTATACTTAAATATAGCTTATTTTATTCTAAATCTTAGGTTAGCTTTTTAAGCCGATATATTCCTCTTCTCTAAACTCTTTCGGACCGTCATCCACACCCAATTTCGATTTTTCAAGCGTCGTACTCAACCCTTCCATCCGTAGTTTTAAATCCGACGGTGACGTAGCGAAAGCAAACGCATCGTCTCTCGTTATCCGACCTTCAAGATAAAGATCCAATATCCCCTGATCAAAGGTTTGGGATTTATAAAGTTCTTTCCCCTCCGCAATCGTATCGGGAATCTCGACATCCCGATTTTCGGCAATGAGCTGCTCGATACGAGGTGTACGGATCAATATTTCTACGGCTGCGGTACGTTTCCCGTCAACCGTCGGAATCAGACGCTGTGATATAACCCCTTTGAGAACCGATGAGAGGGTCATACGAACACGATTTTGCTCCGCATGAGGGAAAACCGAGATAATACGGTTAATCGTCTCTTTCGCATCAAGGGTATGGAGAGTTGAGAATACCAAGTGACCCGTATCCGCCGCGTGGAGTGCGATTTCGATCGTCTCCATATCCCGCATCTCCCCGACCAAAATAATATCGGGGTCTTCCCGCAAAGCCGCCCGAAGTGCATTGCCGAAACTCACCGTGTCTTGTCCGACACTGCGTTGATTGATGATACATTTTCGGTCTTTGTGAACGAACTCAATCGGATCTTCAATCGTGATGATATGCTTACGCCGTTTCCAGTTAATCTCATCGATCAGTGCCGCCAAAGTTGTCGATTTTCCGCTTCCCGTTACCCCTGTTACAAGAACCATACCCCGTTCCATATCGGCAAAACTATGGATGACATCGGGAAGTTTGAGTTCTTCAATACTCAAAATTTTGACGGGAATCAGACGAAATACCGCTGAAATCCCCTCCATTTGGAAAAAAATGTTAATACGGAAGCGGGTATTTTCATCAAACGGATAGACCAAGTCCACCTCTTTTTTCTCTACCAATTCGGGAAAGCGGGTACGTAAGAGTTCTTTAGCAAAAATCAGCGCATCGTCTTTGGATAGAATCTCACCCGAGAGGGGGATAATTTCCCCATTGATCCGTGCTCGAACAACACTGTTGGCCTTAACATGAAGGTCACTGCCCCCCGCATCAATCATACGACGCAAGTAGCCCCGTATTTTTTTCAATACTTCAAAATTGAGTTCACCTAAATCGCTCTGCTGACTCATCATACTACTCCAATGCCTTTAGGATTTCAGAAAATGCGACTTTAAATGCGTCCAAGCCCTCTTCTATCTGTTGTTGAATAATTGACTCCATACGGATACCCGCATCGGCTACTTTTTGTCGATGTTTTTCGATCTCTTTTGAGTCAATCGGAAGTTTTATCACACAATCTCCTCCATTCACATACGCATCAATCGTTGCAATCGGAGCCGTATTGACACTGTTAGGAGCTAAGAGTTCATCGATGTAATAAGAGGCTCTAAACTCGTCCCCTTTCACCCCAGTACTGGCAAATAACACACGGCATTTCGGGACATTCAGCGCTTCGACACGGTTATAAATATCGGCGGCATTGAGAATCCCCATCAAGCCGATGCCCACCCCACTATTTCGGAGCGTTTCATCGATGGCACGGTCAATTCGACTCACAAATACACTGATTACAGTATCCACAGAAGCCTTCTGCGATGCTCGTTGGAATGCTTCGGCACATTTTAGCGCCTGATCAACCGAAAAAATCAATGTTGCATTAACCGCGATTCCCGCTGATGCGAGTGCTTCCATAGCGATGTATCCCGCAGGGGTTGCAGGGACTTTAATCATCACATTGGGACGGTTGATACTCTGATGGAGGCGAATCCCCTCGGCAATCGTCGCCTCGGCATCATCGCACAAGAACGGATCAACCTCAATACTCACATATCCGTCATTTCCCGCATCATACAAAGGACGTAAAATATCCGCCGCCTTTTGGATGTCAAACAGTGCCAATGCTTCGTATTTTTCTTTTGGTGAGAGATGAGAAAGGGTAGCGATCTGTTCTTTGTACGCAGGTGACGTTAAAATCGCGCTTTTAAAAATAGCGGGGTTGGAGGTTGCTCCGTTAATAATCCCTTTTGAAATGAGTTCTTTAAAACCCTCATCCAAAAATGTTCGTTCGATAAAATCAGCCCAGAGGGCAAAGCGCGCTTCCGCTATGTACATAATCCAAAACTCCGTGTTAAAAAGTGTGCCTATTATGCCGAAAAATAATTAAAAATAGAGATTTGCACCGAGCGTATAACGTTGTTCATGATACCCCTGCTCTATCGCTTCATAACTTCCGGTAAAAGAACAATACGGATTCCATTGCCACAGATGTGAAAAGGTGAGACGATTCCGATCCACTCCGTCCAAATAGACAATATGACCCGCTTCAAGATGGGTTTTCATACGACTCTCCCAATGAATCCCTATCCCTCCGCTAAATCCCAGCCCCATGTCGGGATTAAAACCGAGTCGAACTTCCGGTTCCGTGAGTAAATATCCGTAGACCCTATCATCTCCGATCGAAGCACCCGCTCCGACGCGAGTGACAAAACTGAGATGATCCCCTCCGTAGTCACGATCCCAACCGCTTTTCATACGCCATGAAAGCGGCTTGAAAAAATGGCTTACAGGGACAATAGAAGCCAACGAGAGCACTGTCAGTTTTTCCAACGTGATATATTCATGTTCAACTCCAAACACCGTATCGAAAAACTCAATCTGCGCACCCGAGAGATGCCCCGTATCATCTTCTCCCAAATCATGAAATGCGGGACGCCATCCGATCAGTACCGGTGAGCGATGTTCAATCCATTCTTGTGATAGAGACATCCGTGCAGATCGGTGCGCCGAATCGGGATTCGATTTAAACGGTATTTCAAGCTGTTCACCGCTTCCTAGTGCCGCACGTTGAGACAAAAGCGTATGGTAATGTGACGCATACGCCTCTTTAGATAATTTCCCATCTATATAGTGATATTCAACCAATTCCGCTGCCGATTCAAGGGCATAACGGCGTTCCTGCTCGGATAGCGTATTCGTGCTATTTATATCCCCCTCACTTAAGTATTTAACGATAGAAATTGCTTCAGGAGAGAGTTCTTTTTCGTACGCCAAGAGTTTCGTCCGCTTTGAGGGACGAAAATGCTTTTGGGTCACCAACCCCTCCTCTTCAAAAGCCCGTACCGTATCGGGGGGGATAACATAATAAAAAAAGTGATCTCTCAAACGAACACTCGGACGGGCGATTTCGGTTAACCACAACATGTGGTACGAGCAGTTCTCATCGAAAAAATAGTACCACGAGTTAATACGCTGCAATTCCCAGATATGCCGCACCATTGCCATTACCTCATCGGGAGTGAGGTTAAGATCATATTCCCATACGTCACGAGATTCGCTGTCACGATACTCTTTTAGTTTTTCATAATAGGGAAGCATAGAGTAATATCCGTAATACCCGCCGAAAAGCCCCTTATACGCGAATATAAACCCGTTTGTATCCTCCGTATGGGCCGCATAGTTGATCGCATATGACATCAATTTGGATTCCATTGACGAATCGATCCGCAAAAAAGTATGACCGAACATCGATGCGGGGGAGTTGATGTGGGCACTCGGAAAAACAAGGGTTACTTTTTGGGGATCCATTTTCGTAACAAGGGCATCATAATCACTGCATTCCCCCTCCCCGAAAGTGGTATTGAGTTCTTTCTCCAGCCAAGCCCGACGTGCCGGAAAACGGCAGAAAATAGACTCATTGCTTCGGTTGCTATCGTCATTAAGACGACGGATGGTTTCATCAAGTTCGTTTGAGAGATTTTCTTTTCCATCATGCGAGAGAAAAAATGTATCATCGTCAATCTCACTCTCACCTTTCGGAGAGTGCATCAATAGATGCCAATAGCGGTTATCGAAAAGGTGTTTGGTATGGGCTTGTGCAATCAGTTTATCGGTCATAACGGCTTGGAGCGATAAACTCAGTGCACATAATAAAAGAAGAAATGGCAAAAAAAACCTTAAACTATTTCAGAACGTATACACGTTCTGAAAATGTGATTATCCAGCGATAGTAGAAACGTTATCGAGAACCGTTGCCATATCGGCTTTTTCGCTGGTATAAATAGCGTTGTAGTTCGCTTGAAGCACTGATGCGAATTCTGCTTTATCTTGAACGTTCAAAAGTTCTGCCAAGGTCGAAACACTCTCACCTTGACCGATTGCGATCTCACGGGAAAGCTGATCCATATTGGATGCAACGAACTCTGCGGCACGTTCATTCATAACAAATTTCGCTTTTTTACATCCCGACGTACCTGACGTGATACCGAAAGTTTGGCTTCCTGATGTACCGTTTATTGTTGCTTGAAGTGCCAACATAACCGCTGAACTGTCATCATGAATAATTTGAGCACCTAACCCACAACCTGTTTGGCTGTTTACGGTTGCAAAACCTGCTGTACTAAGTGCTGCAATAGCTGCAATACTGATCAAAACTTTTTTCATATAAAGCCCCTTTTTCATAAGAATTAACAGGGAGTATAAGGGAATATTCCTTAAATATTTCTCATTTTCCACGGATTCTCTTTTGTGGATATTATCGACGCATTCGCAAGGCGTTCTAAAAAAAACTCCCTCGATACCTCTTTGGCTCCGAGGCTTTTTAGATGGGGGGTCGGAACCTGACAATCGATAAAATCAAATCCCCACGTTTTGAGATGTTCTACCAATACAGCCAATGCGACTTTCGACGCATCGGAGACTTTGGCAAACATAGACTCGCCGCAAAATACCCCTCCGACACTCACACCGTAGAGTCCGCCGACCAAAAGTCCCTCTTGGTACGCTTCAACACTGTGGGCATATCCGAGGGCATGAAGCGTCTCATACGCTTCGATCATCTGAGGGACAATCCAGCTCCCGCTTTGACCGCTACGTGGTACGGTTGAGCATTCACGGATTACTGACGAAAAAGCGCTATCAAAACGGATCTCAAACTGAGGGATTTTTTTACGTAACGATCGGCTGAGTTTAAAATCATCCAGTTCCAATATCAGCCTCGGATCGGGTGACCACCACAAAATCGGATCATTGATACCGTACCACGGAAAGATCCCCAAACGGTACGCCAGCATCAGACGTGAGGGGGAAAGATCACCGCCGTAAGCAACAATCCCCTCTTGTGAGGCATGAAGAAGAGGATTAGGAAAGGAGAGGTGATGGGTGAGTTTCGGAATCATACCGCATAATCGAATAGCAGCTCATCGGTGTAATCCACCGAAACTTTTCCACCTTGTACCAAACGCCCAAAAAGCATCTCATCCACCAGAGGATCTTTGATTTTTTCGGA
>NZ_DASUIQ010000015.1:0-8144 GCF_036279695.1 Sulfuricurvum sp. | reverse complement strand
ACCACGAGACCCATTGCGGTTGCTTTAAGTGCCAAGGCAAGCCCTGTCATGATTTTCTTCGGATCAACCGCTCCGACGTCACCGAGGCTGTAAAACGTGATCATGATCCCTAAAACGGTACCGAGCAATCCGACATAGGGTGCATTGGAACCGATGGTTGCGATCGTAGAGACATTATCACCCAAATCAAGTTCCAACTCCTCTTTCGTCACATAATCTTCCATACGTATCGCATTGTATGCCATTAAACGTTCGATAAAAAGCCATAATGAGACGATACTCATCATCACCAATACTCCTATAATCCCGTAATCCACGGCATTATGTGCTACTCCAAGCCAACTATTTTCCATTTTCTTCCCTTTTTTTAAATTCAAGTTTGACGCATGTCCCCTCATTTACTTTGGAGGAGATATGCAATGCGATTGCGTAGCGGTCACAATAGCGTTTAACCAGATTTAGCCCGATTCCATACCCCGCCATTGTCGAATCGCTCTGGTAATAGCGATCATAAATATGGATCAGGGTGATTTCATCCATTCCCATCCCCTGATCGCAAAGACTCAACGTATAGTTTCGAAGTGTGATCGTGATTATAGGATTTTTAGGTGAATATTTCACCCCGTTTTCGATCAGATTATCGATTACTTTGCTCAGTCCGATCCGATCACCGTACACATCACACGGTTCAATATCAACCTGCCATACTACGGAAGGGTATAAAGAGCGTAAAAATACCAATCGTGCTTCAATCACCTCACCTAAATCGAAGTGCTCGATTTTTTCCCGCTCGCTTTGCTTTTTGATCATGTAATCAAGCTCATTGTAACGCTCTTTTAACATCTCGGATGCCACTTCTATCCGCTCCAGACGCTTGAGACTCTTCTCATCGGTATGAGTTTTACGGAGCATTTGTACATTGGCGGTAATCGTATTAATGGGAAGGTTCAGCTCATGCAGCGTCTCTTTGGAAAACCGTTCCAAATGGTAAAAATGCTCGCGCAGTGGTGTGATCGCAATCCGCGCCATGACCCCGCCGACAATGAGAGTAATGAGCAACGATAGAAAAGCGATAATCCCCCACTGTTCTACCCCAAGCACCTGGTGTACATAGTAGATCCCCGCGATTAAAATTCCGGTGGTCGTTACATACAACGATGCCAAAGCGATTTCGACATTACGAAACAAGACGATACCCTACTCCGCGGATGTTGACGATCAGCTCTGATCCGATCTCTTGTTTGAGACGGTTGATATAAACCCGAATCGCCCCGTCACTAATCATCTCCGAAGGGCTCCAGAGGGTATCCATGATCATCTCTTTGGTGACAATCTCTCCCGCATTACGGATGAAAAGAGCCATAAGCTGATACTCTTTGAGGGACAAAGGAATATCTTTGCCCCCCATAGAGATCGTTTTATGCAGCTCATCCAAACAAAGTTCTCCGATACAATGACGAACTTTCCCTTTGTTACGACGCAGCAGTGCATGGATACGAACCAACAGTTCATCGGTATTAAACGGTTTTTTCAGATAATCATCGGCTCCGATTTCAAACGCTTCGGTGAGTTTTTCAATCTCTTGGTGAGAGGTAAGATAAATGGTGGGTGTCGTATCGTTGGCACGGCGTAACTCCCGAAGCAGCGACAATCCGTCGATGAGAGGAACATTGATGTCGAGAAGATAGAGATCAAAATGGTTTTTATAGGTTTCATCCAAAGCACTCTGCCCGTTACGGCATAGCACTACTTCAAACCCCTCCTCTTCGAGTACATCCACAATCGATTCACCAAAGAGGAAATCGTCTTCCAACAATAAAATCTTACTCAACACGCTCTATCGACCATTTCAAGGTTTCTCCCGCTCTCATCGGTACGACACTGCCGTACGTTTCGGGGACGACAAAATCGTGCTTGACCAACACCACCTCTTTGTATTCGGCACAAATACCGTAGATACGTTGGGCATTATCACTCACGAATGCTTGGAGGTTATCCAATCTTTCGTGTGCGTCGAACACTTCGCACAACAGCTGCAACGCAATCGGTGCGGTAAAGACCCCTGCCCCGCAACCGCACGACTCTTTAGTGTGTTTCGGGTGAGGTGCGGAGTCGGAGCCGAACATCACTTTCGGATGGGCTTCGAGGGCTACGCGCAAAAGAGCGGAGCGATCTTCGGGGCGTTTGGCGATCGGTTTACAAAACAGGTGCGGTCTGAGCATCCCCCCCGCCACATCATCAAGGGTGATAATGAGGTGATGCACCGTAATCGTCGCATACAGATTCTCATAACGATCAAGCATTTCTACCGCGCTTGCCGTTGTGATATGCTCCATCACTATTTTGAGTTTCGGGAAATTGGAGGCGAGCATCTCATACACACTCATAAACTCCGCTTCGCGATCCATCACAAACCCGTTGGTCTCTCCGTGAACCGAGAGGATAATCCCCAAATCGCTCATCGCATTGAGCGTTTCTCGCATCGCTTCGATGTCAAAACTCGCCACTCCCCCTTCGGAGTTGGTGGTAACACCGCTGGGATAGAGTTTGATCGCCGTAATCTCATCACTCACACTTTCCAGAAATGCCCTACTGTAGTTTTGGTAAAAGAGGCTCATATAAGGTTCGAAATCATCCCGCCCAATCGCGTGTTTGATCCTTTTTTTATACTCTTTCACCGCCTCTAGCGTCGTTACAGGGGGGACAAGGTTCGGCATGACTAGCGCACCGCTAAAACTGTACGAGGTGAGCGGAGCTACGGTTTCGAGCATATCACCGTCTCGAAGGTGCAAATGCATATCGAGAGGCATGGTTAACGTGATCGTTTTCATGCATCCCCTTTGAGCTGATTGTGCGCTTCTTGGATGAGAGCATTCAGCGCCTCTTCGTACCGTAGTGCCTCAGCTTGTTCCGTCGATTCGAAGCGGGTTACGAGTACCGGAGTCGTATTACTCGCACGAACCAATCCCCACCCTTTGTCAAAGATGACCCGCACTCCGTCCACATCGATGATCTCTTTGATCGTCGGAAACGAGGAGGGAGGTGTTTGAAGCAATTCTTTGAGTTTTGCCATCAGTGGAAATTTCTCTTTCTCGGTTGTTTTGACTTTGATCTCTTCGGTCGAAAATACTTTCGGGAGTTTCGCAATCTCGGCATCGAGATCAACCCCTTCATGGATCAATTCCAGCATACGGAGCGTTGCGTAAATCGCATCATCGTATCCGAAATAACGATCGGCAAAAAAGACGTGACCGCTCACTTCACAGGCCAAGTCGGCGTGAAGCTCCTTCATTTTCACTTTGAGATTGGAGTGACCTGTTTTGTACATCACCGCCGTCGCACCCCGCTCACGTAGGGTGTCGTACATCACTTGCGAACATTTCACCTCACCGATCACAGTCGGATTTTTCATCTTGAGAGCAAACAGCAACGCCATCATGTCCCCTTTGATGTTGTTGTTAGGGGTCAATACGGCGATACGGTCGGCATCACCGTCGTACGCGAATGCAATGTCTCCCTCCGAGGCTAGGAGTTTTTTGATGTCTTCGAGATTGTGCTCTTCGCTCGGATCGGGGTGATGGTTCGGGAAAGTACCGTCGGGATCGACGTATATCCCTTTGGTCTTTAACCCCAGTTCATTGAAAATATCCTCAACCGCGAGTCCCGCAACCCCGTTTCCGCAGTCGTATACGATCCGCTGATCCATCCCGCGCAAATGCCCGAACGACTCGACCATAAACCGTTTGTATCGGCTTAGGGCATCGATCTCTATGACCTGACGTTCGACTTTTGCTTGGCTCTCCATAGCATCGATTTTGCGTCCTAGAGCATAAATCTGCTCTCCAAAAAACGGTGCTTTGTTGATCGTAATTTTAAATCCATTGTATTCGCTCGGATTGTGTGAACCGGTAATCATTACCGATGCACACGGAGTAACTCCGTCGAACTCCTGATAGTTACAAAAATAGTTGACGGGAGTCGGAACCATCCCCATCCCGAGCACTTTCATACCGCCCGCATTCAACCCAGCTGCCAAATATTCAAAAAGGATCGGAGAGTGGCTCCGTGCATCATAGCCGACCGCTACATACTCGCCAAATTCACGCATCTCTTCCGCTAAAGCATATCCCAAACGGGTAATTGTCTCTTCGTTCAACTCTTTTTCATAAATTCCGCGTATATCATACTCACGATAAATAGACATCATTTCCCTTTTCAAGCAACATTAACAAATTATACAACGAGGTGGTTAAAAGAGTCTTTTACGGGGCGAAATGCCCCGAAGAAGAATAGTGAAGAAGTGTTACAAAAGTGTTAAGGAGGTACTAAATAGCTCTTTTAAATTCAGGATAGGCTTCAAGTCCGCATTCACTGACATCAAGCCCTTGAACCTGATCTTCATCCGATGCACGAAACGGGACAACTTTATTGATAAGATAAATAATCACAAACGAAACACTGAAGACAAAAACGGCGATTTCCGCAACCCCTTTGAGTTGATTCAAAAAGGTTATCCCTTTGGCAGGATCGGCCGCAAAAAGCCCGACTGCCAGTGTTCCCCAAATACCGTTTACCAAATGCACCGATAACGCCCCGACCGGATCATCGATACGGAAACGATCAAACAAAGGTACCGCTACGACCACTAAAATACCGCCGATAGTTCCGATCGTAATTGCATCCATAGTCGTATACAAATGAGGTCCCGCAGTAATCGCGACCAACCCTCCGAGTGCACCGTTGAGAATCATCGTAATATCGAAAAGTTTATAACGAATATAAATGAGGACACCCGTAGCGATCGCTCCGGCTAAACCTGCGGTATTCGTGTTAAAAATCGTCAATGCGACACTGTCCGCCGCCTCTTTCGTCGCAATCGATCCGACCGAACCGCCGTTAAAGCCGAACCACCCGATCCATAACAGCATCGCACCCAATACGACCAATGGGATATTGGAAGCGGGAATAACACGGATCTGATCCCCGACATAACGCCCTTTACGTGCCCCGATGATGAGGATGGCTGCGAGCAGTGCCCATCCCCCCGTTGAGTGAATGACGGTCGAACCGGCCAAATCAACAAAACTCAAATCAAACACGGTATCTTTGATCCAATCGCTTCCCCAGCTGATATTAACCGCCGTCGGATAGATCAATGCGCCCATAATAACGGTAAACAGCGTTAGCGGAAGGAGACGAGCTCGTTCACCCACCCCACCGCTCATAATGTTGATCGCTTTACCGACGAACGCCATCTGGAACATAAAAAAAGCCCATTTGCTCATCGTAGTCGTTTCAGTATTTCCAAATGCCAGATGAAATCCGATCAAAATGAATGCCATCGACGCGACCGCGTAGATCATGACGTTAACCGTCAAGACACTGGAGACATTTTTAGTACGAACCAAACCTGCTTCGAGCATCGCGAAACCGGGAACCATAAGAATAATCAAAGTGATGGAAAAGAGGGCAAAGAGAGTGTCAATAACGTACGCAGTATCCATGCAGCACCTTTAATTTGAAGTAAAGGTGTGCATTATATATCCAATTAAATGGATTGTAGAAGAAGAATTGATTAAATTTTAATCATTCTCGTCATTGCGGGCTTGATCCGCAATCTAAGATCCTGAATCAAGTTCAGGATGACAGGAATTTTAAATAGCTTCTATATCTGTCTCACCCGTACGGATACGGACGATTTTGCTGATGTCGCTCACGAAGATTTTACCGTCACCGATTTTTCCGGTGCGTGCAGCTTCAACAACCGTATTCACGACTTGATCCACCATCGCTTCATCAACAACCATCTCCATTTTGATTTTAGGCAGGAAGTCAACAACATACTCAGCACCGCGATATAACTCGCTGTGCCCTTTTTGACGACCGTAACCTTTCACTTCGCTTACCGTCATACCGGTAATACCGATCTCTGCCAATGCATCTTTTACGTCTTCTAGTTTAAATGGTTTGATAACCGCTTCAATTTTTTTCATTGTTTACTCCTTATAGGTTAAAGCCACGTTCACCGTGTACAGACTCATCCAAACCTTGGCTCTCTTGTTCTTCGTTAACACGTGAACCGCCGGTCAATGCCATTGCGATATAGTACACTACGATTGTTCCGACCAAAGTAAACAATCCGACAAGAAGAGCTGATTCTGCTTGAACCATGATTTGTCCCATACGATCACCTGAATCTTTCAACGGTCCTGCCCAAAGAAGAGCGTTGTCTGTGTTCGGTGTATAAAGAGCAAAGATACCGGTTGAAATCGCACCCCAAAGACCTGCAAGGAAGTGAACTCCGAAAGCATCCAATGAATCATCATAACCCAATTTTTTCTTGAGAGCTGTTACTCCGAAGAATGCTACTGCGGCACCAACGATACCGATGATCAATGCTCCGCCGACACTTACGAATCCTGCTGCCGGAGTAATCGCGACAAGCCCTGCTACTGCACCTGAAGCCGCTCCAAGAAGAGTCGGTTTTTTGAATACCATGTACTCAACCACGATCCATGTAACCGTTGCAACCGCTGCAGCAATTGTAGTTGTCAAGAAAGCAACACCAGCGATAGCGTTCGCACCGAAAGCGGAACCGGCATTAAATCCGTACCAACCGAACCAGAGCAAACCGGCACCTACAGCCGTCAAGATAACACTTGCCGGTTTCATAGCCACTTTTGGATAACCCGCACGTTTACCGATCAATACTGCCAACACAAGACCAGCCAAACCACCGTTCATATGTACAACCGTACCACCCGCGAAGTCAAGAGCACCTTCGTTGAAAAGGTAACCGCCACCCCACACCATGTGTGCAATCGGTGCATAAACAACGATAGTCCAGATAAAGGCAAATACCATCCAAGTAGAGAACTTGAGACGCTCAATGACAGAACCCGCAACGATTGCTACGGTAATCGCGGCAAATGTCCCTTGGAACGCAACAAATACGAATTTAGGATACAGTTGTCCCAACTCAACACTCGCAAAATCAGTCCAGCTGATACCGTTTAGCATTACATTGCCAAAACCACCGATCACTTGGTTCATTGAACCCTCTGCCGTACCGAAAGCGATAGAAAAACCGGCGATTACCCATGCGATCATCGCAACTGCAAATGCTCCGAAAATCATTGCAAATGTATTAAGAACGTTTTTAGAACGGGTCATCCCGCTGTAAAACAATGCCAAACCGATCGGTGTCATCAACATAACCAATGCCGTTGACATCATCATCCATGCAGTATCACCTGAGTTAAGTACAGGTGCAGCTGCTTCCACAACAGCTGTTGCGTTAGCGTCATCAGCAAATGCCGATACGCCCAGTAGCGATAAAGCTAAAAGCCACTTTTTCATTTTGTCTCCTTATAACTTGAATGTCGAATACCATTGTACAAAGTTATCAAATAGGGAGAGTGCAATTTGTTGATTAATTTTTAATCAGTACGTGGTATAAAATAAAAAAGCGATTTCTTTTTGAGGTAGAGTTACTAGAGAAATGAGTAAGGGGGGATCAAAGCCGAAGCTTTGAACTATACTATAGTAGTTTTAGATAGCGTCGCTATCGGTTTCACCCGTACGGATACGGATGATTTGGTTGATGTCGCTGATAAAGATTTTACCGTCACCGATTTTTCCGGTGCGTGCCGCTTCCACGACGGTGTTAACCACTTGATCCACCATCGCTTCATCAACAACCATCTCCATTTTGATTTTAGGCAGGAAGTCAACAACATACTCAGCACCGCGATATAACTCGCTGTGCCCTTTTTGACGACCGTAACCTTTCACTTCGCTTACCGTCATACCCGTAATGCCGATCTCGGCTAGGGCATCTTTTACGTCTTCTAGTTTAAATGGTTTGATAACCGCTTCTATTTTTTTCATAAATACTAAACTCCATACGATCAATATAATGTCTTGAACAATTGTAACCTTATTTAAATTAATTAAGCAAATTAACGCAAAAAAAACAGATTTTAAGAATTTAAGGCTCGTTCGGATATAATCAGCAACCTTATCTTCACTTTTGGGGACTGCATGAACGATCTGCTTGACAATAGCGAAATAAATGACATTAATATAGAAGACACTCTCAAGAGCAGTTATCTTGATTATTCAATGAGTGTTATCATCGGACG
>NZ_DASUIQ010000014.1:0-65510 GCF_036279695.1 Sulfuricurvum sp. | reverse complement strand
CTCGTGAGATCGCCGTAAGGGACATCTTCGGCTAGCAGGGCTTCGAGCTCAAAATCGTTTAGGGTGATCATAGCGTCGTTTCCCATCCGATAAATGCCCAGTTGACCATTCGGGGAGGGCGCTTTTGTCCTACAATCACCTCACGGAAATATTGGCGTGCTTTGCTCTGTTGCTCGTCGTCTAATGTGTGGACGCTCCAAATCAGCGATTCGACAAACTCATCCTCCGTATTTGCACGGACGCTTCCCCGACCCGTCTCGATGTAGTCGATACGGGGGAGGTAGCCGTGAGAGTAGAGGATGATCGGGATGTACCAGTAATCGGGTTTGGTTTTGACTTTTTTGCCGATGAAGTCTAGGATATTCATATCGACGAAACTCCCTCCCACTTTGTAGGTGAGGTAGCACGCTTTTGATGCATGAGCGGACATTTTAGTCAGAGCCGCTTCGATGTCGGGAACTTCCATCGAGCGGGAGGCTACGACGATGTCGGCTTGCTCAAGTGTGCTCCAGTCATCCTCCCATCCGATATGATATGTTTTAATATTAGTAACCCCTTCGCGCGCGGCGTAGGCTTTCAGCTCTTCGAGCATTTGGGCGGAGAAGTCGATAGCGATCACCTCTTTGACCCGTTTTGCCAACGGTATGGCGAGGGTTCCCGGTCCGCATCCGATGTCGAGAACCACTTCGTCCCCCGTGATGTTCATACGGGAGATGAAATCGTCCACATAAGGACTGTTGATGACGGACGCCGCCATATCGGCCGATTTTTCATCCCAATCACTGCTCGTTTTTCCTTTGAAATCGGTGGTGGCTTTGTGCTCTCGGTACATGGCGGAAAAATTGATCGGTTCTAAAAACATGGTCTCTCCTAAGTTGTTATTATTATACTGAAATATCGGGGAGATCGACTCCACAGCGGTGATTAAAATTTGTAACGGATATTGCCGAAGACACTGCGTCCCGCTTCAGGATAGCCGTAGTTGTAGTAAAAGTTACGATCGAATACATTGTTGATACCCAAATCGAATGAGACCGCTTTGGTAGCTCTCAAGGTCGCTTTGGTATTCCACACCGAGACACATCCTGTTGAACTATAGAGATTTTTCGTATTGGGCGCGGTTCCGGTCGTTCCCGTAGCGGCATAACGCTCTGAATCATACTCATAGGTATTGAACCATGTCAGGTTTTCGATCGGAGTGTAGGCGACGGTAGCGATGAACTTCTCTTTCGGTACGTCGGTGATTTTTTGGCTCTCATCGACTTCGTTGGTCATTTTCAGGTAGGTGTAGCTCCCCTCAAAGGATAGCGATTCGAATGGGGCATAGACGGTGGAGAGTTCAAACCCTTTTTGGGTTACTTTTCCGACATTTTGGAGTTGTTGCTGTTGAGTGTAGGTTGCTCCGTTTTTGTACCAGAGCGGTATATAAGCGCTTTGGATGTAATCGCTCACATCCGCGTAAAACAAGGCTCCGCTAAACGACGCATTTCCGAGTGATTTGGTTCCGCCCACTTCGTAGTTGATCGTTTTTTCGACATCCAAATCAGGGTTCGGGACAAAGGTATTAAATTTAAACGAGTAGCGGTCTTTGATCGATGGGATACGGCTTTTTCCTGATATACCCCCATACCATGAGAGGGAATCATCGATTTGTCCCTCCAGTTTGATCATAGGATTAAAGGAAGAGGTATCTCCGTGGGTAAACTCTTGGCTCGTTGTGTATCCGGTGG
The DNA here is from genome assembly GCF_036279695.1 of Sulfuricurvum sp. Taxonomy (GTDB): domain Bacteria; phylum Campylobacterota; class Campylobacteria; order Campylobacterales; family Sulfurimonadaceae; genus Sulfuricurvum. The sequence continues at coordinate 63,780 of NZ_DASUIQ010000014.1, read as the reverse complement.
TTGTGTTTTGGCTCACTCCTGCACCGTCATTATAATAATTGGTATTGGGTTTGCCGTACTGGGTATTTTGCGCCGTATCGATCTCTTCGCGGTCATAGCTGGCTCCGACGGTGAGTGAGAGCGCTTTTGAGAAGGTATGGGTATCTTCGATGCCGAATGAGCTGATGGTATCTTTCATCTCATAGACCGCCACTTGGTTAACGCCCCCCTCTTGGTGGTCGTCGATTTTGTAGTGAAGCGCCATTTTGAGGGTATTGTCGGAAGAGAGTTTTACTCCGCTCTCTAGTGATGCCCCTTTGGTGTATTCGTCATACCAGCTAGGGTTACCGACTCCGCCATAGGCAAAGGTGTTGTACAAGCCGTTATTCGTATAGATCGCGAGTGAGTTTTGGAATTTGTCATAAAAGACGCGGCTTTTGAGGTACCAGTTTCCAAAATCGGTTTTGGAGAGGAAATAGAGACTTTGTTTGTCCCAATAGCGCCATTGCCAGAAACCGCGCCCCGACAAGTTCATCGCCTCATCCGGCGGAACCCCTTTGTCGGCATTTTGGCGGATGTAGTTGATGGCGTATTCGTCGGTTGAGTTTGGGGTAAATCCGACTTTTAGATTGAGCTTGTCGTCGGTTGCATAGGCGTTGTTGCGATCGCCGCCGTCTTCATTGATCGTGCGTACAGGGGTGAAATCATCGGAAAGGGGATAGGTATCGCGCTGGGTTTTAGATCCGGATGCCTGTATGTAATAGCTCCCTTGATTGGTTCCGAGGTTGATGTATTCGGTTCGTCCGTTTCCGCTGAAAAATCCTGCTCCGACTTCCCCTTCGAACTCTTTGGTCGGTTTTTTGGTAACGAGATTGATCGCACCCGCAAAGGTATTGGCTCCGAGCAGCGGAGAGGCGAGTCCTTTGGAAACTTCGATTTCGGAGAGATCAAATGTCGTGAAGCGGGAGAAATCAACGTATCCGTCATACGGTACGGCGATAGGGATACCGTCGATAAAGAGCGGGGCGTGTTTAACGTCAAATCCTCGTATCATAATCATCTGCTCATTTCTGGCACCAAAACTTTGGATTGTTGCACCCGGTAGAAGGTTGAGTGCTTCGACGACGGTTTTTCTCTCATGATCTTGCATCTCTTGGGCATCGATAATTGTTGTTGCACTGGATGTATCCGAGGTATTCGTTACATCAACTTTGCCGAGTTCAAAGACCCCTTCCGCACTGTAAAGTGCTGAAGCGGTTGCCAGTGAGAGGAGTAGCAGGTGTTTTTTCATTTCATTTCCTTGTGTTTAAATATAGGGTCGAATCTGGGTATTGAATTGCGATAACATCAACCGATTTTGACCGTGATCGGTGGAAGAGGGTTTGAGGACGAGGTGGACGTGATTGAGCTCCTTTTGGATGGTTTTAATGGTAGCGATGCACTGCTGGGAAGTTCCCAAAATGGCATTGTCAAAAAACTTTTGACCGTTGAAAAACCCTTTGCGCTCGTTTAGCAGCAGTTCGTAGGCTTCGAGATCGAATGTCGGCTGGGTTTGCTCTTCTTGAACGGCGCGCATACACCGAACAAAATGATCGATTGCCGGCAAAACAGCGCGTGATGCCTCTTCGTACGTATCGGCGACATAAAAACCCCGCATGATTACCATTTCGGGCTCATATCCTGCGATGGAGCGATAAAGGTTACGTGCCTCGATACACTCCTCCAAAGAAGCCCCTTGAGACATCATCAACCCATAGCCGTGGCGTGCGGCAAAGGCTATCGTCTCTTCGGAGGAGAAGGTTGCGACGAAAAAGGGGACTCGTGTTTGGATCGGATGAGGTGCGATGGGGATGTTTCGGGTTTGGACGAAATCACCGCTATACTCGGTATCGTTGCCGTGCAACAAGGCGTCGATGGCTTCGACACTCTCGTACATCAGTGCTCTTAGCTCCTCTTTGTTTTGGAGTAAATAGCGGGTATCGGGGGCAAATCCCCCTTTGGCAAATCCCGCATTGATCCGACCGCCTGAGAGATTGTCGAGTACCGCGATACTCTCAGCGAGTCGGACGGGGTGGTAAAAGGGGGCGAGAAACCCTGCGCTCCCCAGTCGGATACATCCGGTACGTCCCGCTGCATAACCGATCATGGCGGCAGGATCAGGAATGACGCTAAAAGCGTTGAAGTGATGTTCTCCGAACCATGCTTCATCAAATCCGAGTTCATCCGCCAACTCAACGAGACGGAGCTGTTCCATAATGCTCTCTTGGATGTTGCCGGAGTAGTTTTCGCTAAGGCAAAATAGTCCTATTTTCATGATGCTTCCTATGTATGTCAAATATGATATAACGATAGTTAAAAAAACGCTTATCCCCGATAGGCAGGGAAAAAGAGCTTCTCAAACCGTCTTCTTTCCTGATCGATCGGGGCGATCAAATCAGGGTAAAAGGCATGAATCAGCCACCGTATCCCCATGAGTCTGGCGAGAGATGGGGGACGGCTGATGTAGTTAAACGGGACATTCGGTACGGTTAGGACATGTCCCGTTTTAACCGCGCGGAGCATTTTCCATTTCGGATTTGTCGCAATAGACTCGACAAACGAGGGTTCCATAGCGATAATCACGTCAGGATCGGCGAGGATGATTTGCTCCATCGACATTTTTTCCATCCCGTAATTAGACATACTCTTACAATGGATAGCATCTTTGGCTCCGGCGTAGGTAAAGGGTTCGAGGTGTCTGGAACCCTCGCACTCGCTGGACATCCCGTCCATCCCCTCGGCAAAGTAGTAGCGGACGTCTTTGCGGGCGTTGACTTTGCTCTGGAGCGACTGGACAAGCCCCAAGGTCTCTTTGGTATAGGCGATAAGCTCACGGGCGCGTTTAGTGTTTCCGGTGAGCCTTCCTAATAGGTCGAATTCGCCTATGAGATCGTTGATCGACTCATTACGCACCATCAGCACGGGGATACCGAGCGTGCTTAGTTGTTTGAGCTGAATGTCTGAGCCTGTGGCATTTCCCCACATGAGGATCACATCGGGTTTTAGTGAGGCTAGGACTTCAAGATTGGGGGTATTTCCTTGACCGAAATATCCTCCTACTACGGGACGCGATGCGGCAACGCCGACGTAGGGTTTTTGGTCGGGTTTAAACGGAAAATTCAGCCCAGCAACGAGAGCGGGATCAAACGCCGTAATTGTGATGGTCTGTGGGGGAGATGGGGAGTAGATTTTTGTGATACGATCCGGGATCGTGACGACTCGTCCAAAATCATCGGTGATGGTACGCGCTTCTATGATATTAGTAAATATCAATAGAAAAATGAGAAGAGATAACGCTCTCATAAGGCTCCTTTGGAAAAAGTGGGGATACACCACGTATTGGTGTTATGGGTGATGAGATCCGCTTCGATACCGTAGACTTCACGGATCATGGTGGAGTTGATGACCTCTTCGGGAAGCCCGTTGGCGATGATTCGACCATCGTTCATCACGACGACACGGCTGGAGACCATGAGGGCGTGATCGGGGTAGTGGGTTGTTTTGAGAAAGGTGTACCCTTGGCGTGCTAAATCATTGATCAGCTCCAGAAGACGGATTTGGTTCCCGTAATCGAGTCCTGAGACCGGCTCATCCATGATAAAGGTATTGACCTCTTGGGTGAGGGCGCGGGCGAGGAGCACCATCTGTTTTTGTCCGCCGCTGAGATGCCCAAACGCACGATCGGCCAAATCGGCGATACCGATGCGTTCAAGCGAAGTGTATGCGGTTGCACGGTCACTTGCCGATGCTGCGGCGAAAAAACCGCTTTTGCTAACCCGTCCCATCATCACCATCTCCAGTACGCTATAGTTGAACGGGACATTGTGGTACTGCGGGATATAGGCGATATGTTTGGCGATCTCGCGGTGGGAGTAGCGATGAATCGTTTTATTCTCCAGCCAAATTTCTCCTTGCGCAGGATGGATGAGTTTGAGGATGAGACGGATTAGGGTACTTTTTCCGCATCCGTTAGGTCCGAGTAGGCTCACCACTTCACCGCGATTGAGTGTAAAATCGATCCCCTCCAAGACAGAACGCTTAGGGTAGGAAAAATGGAGGTCATTGACCGTAATGATAGGATTCAGTTCCATGCTGCCCTCGCGTTTTTAAGTACGATGATAAAGACGGGAATCCCGATCAATGAGGTGAGAATTCCGATAGGGATCTCGACACTCAGTGCCAAACGCGAGATCGTGTCGGCTAAGAGCAAAAAGATCGCCCCCACAACGGCTGAGAGCGGGATGAGGAGACGATGCGAGGGACCGAATGCCATACGGATGATGTGCGGGATGATAAGCCCAACCCAGCCGATCATCCCCGCCATAACGACAGAGAGGGAACTCGCCAGCGTTGCGAGGATAATCGCCGCGAAGCGCACCATAGGAACATTCACCCCCAGCGCTTTCGCCTCTTCATCTCCGAGGCTGAGGAGATCGAAATATTTGGAGAGGGCAATCATCCCCGCTATGCTCAAAAGGATCGGGATGCTTACGAGGAGGACACTGTGCAGATCCGCCATCGTGAGACTTCCCATCAGCCAGTAGACGATGGCGGGGAGGGTGCTGTAAGGGTCGGCAACGTATTTGATGACCGAGAGCAGAGCTGTAAAGAGCGAACTGCTGATGACACCGCCGAGGACGAGCATGATCGTAGAGCGGGAGTTGCTCACCATTCCACCGATCAAAACCGCAACGCCGACGGCGACAAACCCAAACACAAATGCCAATACCTGAACCACATACCATTGTTCTGAGATGAGCATCCCCAGTGCCGCACCGAACGCCGCTCCCGCTAATACCCCCAATATCCCCGGAGAGACGAGAGGATTGACGAACATCGCCTGAAACGCCGCACCTGAGACCGCGAGCGATGCACCGATGAGGATGGCGAGCAATACACGCGGCAGACGGATTTGGAGGATGATGTTATCGAGGAGGGTGTAGGTGTCATTACCAGCACCTCCAAAAAGTTTGAACTCCATATACCCCATAAAGGTAGGTAAATCAATCGGATATTGCCCCCACAGAAGCGATATGATGGTGATGAGGAGAAGGAGCATTAATGCTCCCCCCACGATGGTGAAACTTTTGAGGCTTATCATCTTAGAACTTTAGATTGAGACTGCCGTACACCCCTAACGGAGCTCCGGTTTGATACGTTGAAGCCGTCGTCGATGCGGCTAGTGCATTATCGGCGGCATTGATCGTCGCGATGTATTTCTCATTGGTCAGATTGGTCGCGGTGAGGCGGAAGAGGGCGTTACGTGAACCCATAAACTGACCCATACGGTACGCCATATCGAAATCGACGATGGTAAATGCGTCGACTTTTTGAGTATTGGCGACATCACCCCAACGGCTTGAGGTATAGCGAGCACTCGGAGTAAGCGTCCAATCCCCTAGATGGTACGAGAGGGCGGCTTTTGCCATGTATTTTGGTGCATCGGGGAGCTGTTTTCCATCCGTATCGACCGTAGTAGTCGCGCTACTTTGGAAGTTTTGGGTGAAGTTGTAACGGTTGTAGGAGAGCCCTACCAATAATTCGAGCTGTTCATTGATCGGACCATACGCGGAAAACTCCGCACCGTATCCGAATGCATCCCCGATATTGGCGGGATAATTGACGCCGTAGGTCGGATCGTAGATATTAGCCTGTTTGTTTTGGACGAATGAGACGAACAGATTCGGATTGAGCGTGAGAGCGCCTACGGTTGTTTTTACCCCCACATCGATGTTATCGGAGAGCTCAAGATCGAGCTTGTCCCACAGCTGTTGGAGGGTGACATTTTTGGAAACGAAATTGGCACGATTGGAAACATAGGTTGGGAAAAGATTGACGTCAAATCCATACGTACGGGAATAATCGATATAGAGCGACGTCTGGGGTGAGAGGGTGTATCCCAAATAGAGTGAGGGGATATAGGTGTGAAACGTTTTGGCTTCGACGCTCGCCCATGGATCGAGCGCGGTTGTCGCGATGGCGGTATCATAGTCTGAACTGGTTGCGGCACTGGAATTAGCGGTGTGGCTTTTGAGAGAACCCAGTTTAAACGATTGGTATTGCAACCCTGCAACGTATTTAAAACGATTGATCTCTCCGCTGAGTTGTGCAAACGGTGCTTGCAATACGTGGTAATCGTTATCAGCGAGTACGGCATAGCCGTTAAATACTAGATTACCGCTCGCATTGACCGTGTATTTTTCCTGATCGCTCGGAGGTCCGGGAGGGAGCTGTTTGTGGTACCAGTATCCGATCTTGGTTTTAAGCGCTTCGGAAAATTCATGATCATACGCAGCGGTAGCACCGTAAAGATCATGATCCATTTGCCAGTTTACGACACGGTTAGTTGCGACAGCGGAGCCCAAATTACCGTTGGAGTACCAGTAATCCCCTGTGTCTTTTTTGTAATAGGGTTTGAGAGAGATCGTATCGTTAGCGCTTGGCTTATATTCGACTTCACCCATCAGTGCGGTGGTATCAAAACTTTGTTTATTCCAGTCGTAGTAGTTGACGCTATTCGCCGTAGTCGGTTTTGAGGTTGAGAAATCTTTGTTGAAATTGGCTCCTAGATTACTCGCTTCGGCATAGGAGAGGTTGTAGTAGTTGTGGTGATCGTCGGAGTTGCGTATAGCGGTTATTTTGGCTTTAAACGCATTATTAGGGGTATAGGTAAGCCCTACTGTGCCGTTGAGCCGTTTGAGATCGCCGTTTCCTTTGATTTTGTCGTTACTCAGATGGGAGAATGAGCCGAAGAGTGCTACATCTCCGATCTTACCTGAATCAAATCGGACAAAGGTACGCATAAAATCATCACTGCCGAAGCTTTGAGAAACTTCAGTCCCAGCTTTGGAACGTGCGGAGAGGAGATTCATATCGACTTTGCCGATGAGGCTGGAGAAACCGAGGTTTTTATCGGTTGGGAGATACCCTTTGAGCAGATCGATAGAGCTGACATTCTCCATATCCATGAGCTGTTTACCGCCCCCTGGGTTACTGGAGATCGGCATTCCGTCGATCATGTAGACACCGCCGGGACCGCTTTGGCTTTTGCCCCGAATACGGATCGGATCGTGATAGGACGGCTCATTGGAACCCGCTTGATCGACGGGGGTAAAATTGACCGAAGGGGAGTAGGCGATAACGCTGTAGGGGTTCATATTTGCCTGAGTGGAGAGCGTCGCGATACTTTTAGACCCGAACGTCTGATTAGAACTGCTGAGATTGGAATCAGCGATCATGTTCTCCCCATCATCGATGAGGTCATTGACGACGATACGCTCAATCCCTAACGGATCGGCGGCTAAAACCGCACACGCGGCGAGTGAGAGGATGATGACGGATGGTTTCATGGTTGGACTCCTAGGATATTTTTAGTTTGTTGGTCGTTTAGCTTGACGTGCAGAAACAGCTCATAAAACTCTTTGACGCGCTGGTTTAGATTGATGTTATAGGTTTTAGGGTGGAACACCGAGGCGAGCCACTGGATACCGATGACACGCATAAACGAAGGGGGTCGATCGATCCAGTTGAACGGTTGTACAGGGACGAGATGGATACGACTAGTTTTCACGGCGCGGAGGTTTTTCCACATCGGATCATTGATGAGGTCAAAATAGACACTTTTGTTTTGGACGATGATCACATCGGGGTTATAAGTGAGGAGGGTTTCAAAACTGATTTTCTCCAATCCCAATATCCCGCTTTGCTGGCATTTATGGACATTCTCGCCGCCTGCGAAATTCATCGCTTCGACATGGAACGATTTATCGCATTCGGTTGAAAGCCCGTCTAACCCCTCGGCATAGTAGTAGCGGATCGGTTTTTCTTTGGAAACCCCTTTGTGTACCTCGCTGATGATCTTTTGAGAGTATCGGGCTAACTCTTCGCCCCGTTTACCCTCTCCGATGGCATTGCCCGCGAGACGAAAGGCACGGGGCATATCGTTGATCTCCCGAAACGGGATCTCTAATGTCGGGATTTTAGTCTTTTCGATCTCTTTTGCGACCGTCTGAACGAGCATATCGTCCTGCCACACGAGGACGAGTTGCGGTTTATATGCCATCAGCGTTTCGAGGTTGATGTTTTGCCCCCCGCCGTGAAACGAACCGATTACCGGAAGCGAGAGAAACTTCTTGTTCAAAAAAAGCTCATCAGCGCTGTTGTTTGGATTTTTAGCTTTGAAGTTTAGCCCGACCATTTTCTCTGGATTAAGGGTGTAGAGGAGGTAGTTCATCGGCGGGGATGAACCAAAAACCCGATTCGTGACATCGGGCAATGACACTTTCTTACCGTCGATGTCGTTTAGTATTTTGGCATTCAGCGTTAGCGCTATAGCCGATAGGAGAAGCAAACGTAGGAGGGTATTCATCTGGGTTCCTTTAGGATTTGTGTAAATTAAACGCGATAGGGATACTCAATTCAAAGGTCTTACCCAACGAGGGGTAATCACCGCTGAGGCTGAGAATCGTTTGTATCGCTCTATTATCGAGCACGTTGCTTCCGCTGGTGCTTTTAACTTGTGCGGTATCAACCGTACCGTCGGGTTTGAGGGTGAATGTGACCAATACCACCCCCTCTAGTCGCAATTTCCGAGCGATAGAGGGGTAGGTGATGGCGTTTTCGATCATAGCTCTGATATGTCCCAATGCCGCTCCGCCGATTTGGTTGTCTGAGTTTCTTGGTAATTCGTGTTCAGGAGTGGAAGGTGTTAAATGAGGAGAATCATTTAGCGTACTTGATGGCGGAAGTGAAGACGCAACATGGGGCATGGCTAGAGGCGCGGACGCCTCAGGAGACACCGACGGTTGTTTCATCGGTGTCATCTGAGAGGTCGTAGTGACATTCGGTACAGACTTTTGTGGTTGGGTGATGCTTTGGTGATGTTCTTTGGGTTGCGGCATCGCTTCCATTTTGTGAATATCCCCCGAGGTCGAGGTGAACTCAGCCAATGAGATCGTGATCTTATCATCCGATTTAGGAAGAGGGATCGGATGGGTACTCATGAACATCGCTATGCTGGCAAAAAGTGCCGCATGAACGCCGAACGAGGCGGCAAACGATTTGGTTTTTAATAAGGAATTATTATGTTGTATCTTTTCTGATATAACGATAGGATTAAAAAAAATCATACGTTTCCCCAAATAGTTGAGTAGGGGTGGCGTTCGATCGGTGCAACGGTGGTTCGGCGGTTAATCATCCGAATAGAGAGCGGTTCGATCCAGTTCCAAAACTCTTCGATACAACCGCTCGGCATCCCTAAATCATTGATCGTTTTTTTGTACATCATGAGCCAAATTTCGCGGCCTTTTTCATCGACGGTGATATGGAAATGGCGCATTCGCAGAGCAGGGTGTCCGTGAACGGGGGTATAGACTTTTTCCCCTCCGAGTGCTTCGACGAAAAAATCGGCGGTCTTTTCGGTTGCAAAGGTAAACATGGCATCATCTGCGGGGAAGAGATTACCGATAGCACTTTTGCGGAGGAGTCCGTGATGATAGCGCACCATGTTGCGAATGTTCTCTTCGCCCCATTGTTGATAGAGGATGATCGTGGGAAACGGTACTTCGGGATAGACAAAATCGATTTTCGCTTCTGCCGTATGGGGTGTCATACTGGCTGGCTCGAACGGTTTGGTTCCGCAGGCACTGAATTGTGATACCGGCTTGCCCTCAGAGGTGATGAATGTCATGTATTATCCTTTATAGAATGATTAAAATATCAGGGGAGACGACAGGCAATTTGAATAACCGCAGACAAACACTCCTGTCGCCTCGTCTGATACTTCATTTTGGCGAGAAAGGAATAGAATCCCTTTCTCTACGCTAGCCGCTTGGGCTACTAAAGCTTGCCTCATTTGAGGCAGATTGTTTTGGTTTTAAAAAAAGTAATTGGCTTCTAAACGCATTTCACGGTTAGAGGTTTCTTTGGCATACAAAGCTGTTTTATCATTGTCTTGATTCATGAGACGCACTTTAAACTCTGTCCCTTTCCAGCTTCCGGAAAGTTTATACATAACATCCAAGTTCGTTTGGTGCGTATCGCCGTTTTGGTATGCACGATCCGTCATACTTTGGTACGGTTTTTTACTCGGATCACGGTCATAATACGCATAGCTGAGGACTGAGCTAAGCCCCGACACCAATCCATTGAAATCGTAATCCAACTGCCCTTTGTATGCACGTGTATTCGCATTCCAATCGGTTTGGGTCATTGAACGGGTATACCCATCAGTCGGAAATCCGCGCCACGGAGCGATCAAGTCTCCATCACTCGAAGTATGCGATGTCGCCAAAGTCAATTTAGCCGCACCGTAGCTAACTGCAGTGCGTAATGCAAATAATGAAGTATCGACACTTTGGTCACCGTCATAGTTGTTGGTTTTAGGAAGAATAATAGCTCCCGCCCCTTTATCATTTTGTTTGATGTATCGTCCGCCGAAACTGACAATAGCATCACCGGCTTCTAAAGCGTAGTTGGCTTCCAAAATTCCCTCATCGACGAGATCCGCCCAATGCATAACCCACGCTTGAAGTTCAAGACTATCAATCGATTTGTTTTTAATCCCGACACTCAACACATCCGGCGCATCTCCATGTTGTCCTTGGGCTGTTCCATAATGAGTCGTATAGTATGCCGCGATTTTATCGGGAGTATCTCCCGTATCGGCCATATTGGCGAAGTAGGTCATCCCGCGCTCTTTGATTTTATCGGCATAGTCGATTTGAATCGTTGTGTTGGGAACATCATTCGATAGTGCTTCAAACCCTTCGATTGCGATCGGAATCATTTTGGTATCATTCGGACTGATCCACGGATTGCTCATCAGCATACGTCCCGCTTTGAGTTTGGTTTTAGCAATGTCGTATTGGAGATACGCTTGTGCCAAAACGGCGTAACCTTTGCCGTATGCTGTAGATACAGGAGCACTGGTTGGGCGTGAAATATCGCGCGAAAACAAATCTTTACTGGTTGTTGCACCTGCTCCGTCACTCACTTCTGTCCATCCGCCCGGATTTTGGGTTGTATAGAGACCTGCGGCGGCACTAAAACCATACAAAGAAGCCGTTTTATAGTTCAAACTGCCCCCTATAGCCATACCGATAGCATCGGTTGCCCCTTTACCTGTCGCAGCGCTGTTATTATCCCAATCCGTTGCGAAATATTGCGCACGAAGGCGCCCGTCGAGTTTTCCTTCTTTAAAAGCCGATGCTAAATCATCTGCTGCGCTAGCGAATACCGCAGTCCCCAAAAGTAGTGCCGTAGCAAAGCTAAGTTTTGTCATCGTGTCTCCTTATTTTTTAGCAGGCAAGCCATATCCGCTTGCTTTTAAGATGGCGATTGCTTTAGGTGAAGACATATATCGGAGGAATTTTTTTGCCGCGATCTGATTTTCCGGAGAGCCGTTTTTGAGCCCCACCATCGCTTGATCGATGGTGTTGTAGGCTTTATCGTCCACTTCAACCCATTTTCCGACGTTTTTCATATCGGGGGCGAGGACGATTGATTTTGCCATAAACCCGACATCGACCGCTTTGGTCGTCACATACGCACCCACTTGGGAGATCGATTCGGCGGTGATGATTTTAGGAGTAGCCGCATCGGCAACTTTATAGTATTTCATAGCGTTCATCGCTTCGATACCGTATGGGGCTGTTTTAGGATTGGCTACCGCAATCTTTTTGACATTTGGATCGGCGACAACGGCTACCCCTTTAGAGAGATCGGCACCCGTGTCACTCCAGAGTACGAGTGAACCGTAGGCATACACTTGAGATGGTGTTGTAGTGAAACCACCTTGCGCCAATTTGGCGGGATACTCGACATCGGCGGAGAGAAACGCATCATACGGCGCACCGCTCATGATTTGTTGCGTCAGTTTCCCTGATGCTCCGGTGATGATTTTTACGTCAATCCCGCTCTCTTTGGAAAACTCTTTGGCAATGTCGGTCAATGCATATTTGAGGTTGGCGGCCGCAGCTACGGTAATGGTTTGGGCAGCAAGCGCAGAGGCAAATGCCAACGATGTCAGAACGATTTTGAGTAATTTCATCTCAACTCCTTAGTATCTATTTTGATATAACGATCTTCAAAACGGTTATTTGCAAAAACGGTTCGCGGAAAAATGCGACATTTTCGTTATGTTTTGTAGGATATAACGAAATTATAGAGAAAAAGGCTTAAAGTTTCTAGGAGAGTGATAAAAAAGTGTTATAGACCGATAATAATATGTTTCGGAGAGATGAGGGCGTAGGCGTTCATCCCCTCAGAGAGTTTCTTTGTGTCTTTGGGATTCATGAGGGCGATCAGTTCGGTAAATAGATCAAGCGCGAAGGTGATTTCATCCGTTTCATCTTGGGACTCGATACGATTGATCGTCCCTTTGAGTGCGTTCATCGCCTCATCGCTTTTAGGAGGGGTGGTTACGATAGTGACATCGCTCGATTTGATGATGGCGTAGAGATCGCATCCGATAGTGAGTCCCATATTTCGGATCGATTTGAGGGTGATGATCGACTGGATCGTATGACTCCCCGTTAGGGAGAGGGTGAGGAGACCGTTAAGACCCCGCTCCTCGATAGAGAGGAGGGTAGCGGGGAGCTGATTGCGCGCACTGGTGGTGAGAAAGGTGCGGCTGAGGATACGGGCAAGTCGCTCAGGATCGTGTCCCGCTTCGGCAAAACGGTCGATAAACTGGCGATGCAGTTCGTTAAATCGGTGAAAGGTTGCGATGAGTTCGCGCGCATACGGGGTGAGTTTCGTTCCTCCGCCCCCTTTGCCACCTGTGAGGCGATCGATGAGCGGTTGATCGGCGAGGGCATTCATCCCGTTGATTCGCTCCCATGCCGCCTTGTAGCTCATTTTCATCTCTTTGGCGGCGGCATTGATCGATCCCGTTTTATCGATTCGCTCCAGCAGCTCGATTCGTCCGGCACCCAAAAAGCTTTGCCCTTCTTTGGTGAGCCAAAAACGTCCGTCGATTTTCATTAGAGGGAGAAACTGCGCGTCATGGCAGATTTGATTTGATCGATAGGATATTTACCGTGCAAAAAGAGGTGGTTGGCGAGAACCCCTTGCTCCAAGAGCATATCCGAGCCGTCTTTATAGGGGAGACCGCTGATTTTCACTTCGCGCAAATAGGGCGTCTCTTTTCCGTAGATGACATCGATAGCCCCCTTCGCTTGCTCCAATAACTCCATTAGTAGAGGGCGCGGGACAGGTAGCTCATTATCGCTGAGCCCCGCCGAAGTGGTGTTGATGATGAGATCGTAGGGCTTAACGGTAAAATCATCCCACTCAAAACACTCGAACCCTTCGCACAAAAAGTAATCCAACCGCCCCCGCGAACGGTTCAAAATTGTCGGGGTGATCTCTCCGTGGCGTAATGCGATGGAGAGGGCGCGAGCAGTTCCTCCCGCACCGAGGATGAGAGCATTATGAATCTCTCCAAAGGATTGGATAGCGGACATAAAACCGTCCGCATCGGTGTTATAGCCGATCAGTTTCCCTTTTTCTAAAACGAGGGTATTGACCGCTTTGATCTCTTTGGCGACACCGCGAACTTCATCGCACTGAGCGTAGGCGGCTTCTTTATGCGGGACGGTGATATTAGCCCCTGAGAGTGCTTTGGCGAAAAAAACGTCGCGAAGCCGTGAACCGTCACTCAGATGGGTGCGGCTGTAGCACGCTTTGATATTGAGGGATTTGAAGACATAGTTGTGCATCAGCGGCGAGCGTGAATGACTTACAGGATCGCCGAAGATACTAAAAATTTTCATTTCGGAGAGACCAGATCATCCAGTGTACTCATGAGTGCACCGAGTTTGTTGGTCACTTCGAGGTATTCGAGTTCATGCACCGAGTCGGCGACGACTCCCGCCCCTGCTTGGAGGACAACACTCTCTGGTTTGATGAGGGCGGTACGGATCGTGATCGCGCTGTCCATGTTCCCATCAAAGCCGAAATAGCCGATGGTACCGCTGTAGAAGCCCCGTTTGACCCCCTCGAACTGTGCAATCAGATCCATCGCTCGGATTTTCGGAGCACCCGTCATCGTTCCGGCAGTAAAGGTAGCGGCGAGGAGATCGAACATATCCTTATCCTCGGCGATTTGGGCGTGGACATCGGAGACGATATGCATAACGTGCGAATAGCGCTCGACGTGCATCATCTCTTCGACTTTCACCGTTCCCGTTTTGGCAACCCGTCCGACATCGTTGCGTCCCAAATCGATCAGCATCAAATGCTCGGAAAGCTCTTTTGGATCGGAGAGGAGTTCCTCTTCGAGTTCCAAGTCCCGTTTTTTGGTACCGCCGCGTTTACGGGTTCCCGCAATCGGGCGCAGAAGAATATCACCGTCTGTGAGCCGAACCATAACCTCAGGGGAACTTCCGACGATACTAAAATCCTCATACTCCATCAAATACATATACGGAGAGGGGTTTTTCAGTCTCAAAATACGGTAAAAACTGAACGGATCAACCTTCGCATGGCGGATGTAGCGGTTGGTCATCAAGATTTGAAACACGTCACCGCTGAGGATCATTTTTTTCGACTCGTCCACCATCGAGAAAAATTTCTCTTTGCTAAAGATAAACTCTCCCCCTTTGTCGGCTTCAATCGGTTTGAGCGGTGTATAGGTATAGGGAGATTTCAGAACACGCTCGATCTCTTCGAAACGGCCGATCATGGACTCAACTGAGCTGAGCATGGTGATGGTTGCAGTTTTATGGGAGACGACGAGGGTGAGTTTCGGGAGGATCAAATCCATATCGGGGATGTTGGTCTGATCCACGAGGTTCCCCATAGATTCTTCGAGAACATGTTCGAAAACCTGCACCATATCGTATCCGATATAGCCGATAAAGCCGTCGATATAGCCCACTTTGAGCTCACGAGCACGTTCGCGGTACGCTTTTTGATCGAGAGCGGCGTAGTACTCTTTTAAAAAGGCAAACGGCGAAACACTTAGCTGTTCTTTATGGGCATTTGCATTGATGTACGTGGTGATTTTGTCGTTGTAGATGAGCCGCTCACGTGCACCGATAACGATGATGGTGTAATTGCCATCACTGTTTCCGGCACTTTCGAATAGAAAACTGACTTCGTGAGGGAAAAGGCTTTTGGCCTTTTCGTAGACGGCTATGGGGGCGAATTGATCGAGAGAAAAATGGCGCGATGAGATCACGTTACCCCTTTGTTATGTATGCGCCGGCTTCGATATTGCGTTTGACATTTCCAATAACATCACGTGCCGCTTTTTCGCCTTGGAACGGTCCGACCATCACTTTGGTCGCCGCTCCGGCAGGGACGGTGGTGTATTTAAGACCGCTGGCATTGAGCCGATCGAAGAGCGCCTTACTCGGCTCTTTGGTGAACGAACCGACTTGGATGTAATAGGTTCCGCTTGTATCGGCAGCTTTTGGAGCGGCTTTAGGGGTTGTATCCGCAGCCGCAGGTTTAGCTGTTGTTTCGCTCGAAGCTTTTTCAGTCGGTTTTGGGGCACTATCTACGGCAGGTTTCGGTGCGGTAGCAGCTGCTTTTTTAGGTTCAGCCGCTTTTTTTGTTTCTGCGGGTTTGGTTGATTTGATCGTAGGGGTATTGACGACCGGTTTTTCTACTTTCGGGGCAGTTTGAACGACCGGTTTCGGCGTGATTTTAGCCGGAGCCGGAGTTGTTGCTACCGGTGCAGAGACAGGTTTAGCTTGTTGAACAACCGGTGCAGGAGTATTTTGAACAACGGTTTCACTCGCAGGAGCGTTTTGCATGGACTCTTGTTTGATTTTTTGTGCGATTTTTCCCAAATCTTGCGGTTCAGTCGGTGTTGCGGCTGTTGTGTTTGAACCTTCTTGGATTACGTCGACCGGCTCGAATAACGGATCGTCAACAATTTCCGTAGGGGCAGAAGGGGCTGGCGGAACTACAGCTACAGGAGGCTGTGCATCGGTTTGGGTTTTGAGTGAGTTCATGATCACTAAAACGATGATGAGTATAAGAGTTAAGGCTGCAATCGCCAACAACAATTTCTTGCTATTGGAGTTGGATCCGCCTTTACTTAAAATGATGTCATTGAGTTCGTTTTTTTCTTCCATGGAAGTACCGTTCCTTATGCGTAGTGATAGTTTTATCGAGTGTTACATATGCTTCGACCACGAAGCTCCACGCTCTTTTGCGTACACTTCGTAGGGAAGGTTGAGAATATTATATTCCGGCGGTAGCTCATCCGTTGGAAACATTCTCCACTGTTTCGGTTGTTTTGCCGCCAATTTCATCGAAAGCATTTTACCCAATTGTACCGCTTCTTGGAAAGTGGTATGCCCTTTATGGATATAAACGTGCAAATGCCCCGGTGTTTTGGTTTCAAATGCGGTGAAATTGATGAATCCCTCTTCTCTAAGCAATAATTGTGCCTTATGATAAAACCGCTGAGTATCGGTACCGTTATAATCGATAATGATATTTTCTACTTTATCAAATTTATTGATCAGGGAGTGGGCAACCGTGATCTGTTTTTTGAGATGCTGATCGATAATCGCCTGAGTAAGGGTTTTATCAATACGTTCGTATTTGTTGAAAAAAGTACGCCCTTTGAAATCGATTTTATTGACAACATTATCATGTTTCAGCCAGTAATGATCTGTCAGCATTTTAATGAGTTTAATATCCATTGATGTCATGGGCGATACCTTTATTAATACGTTGGTTGGTTATAAATGACGAAATTTTTAGCTAGAGCTTTGAGCTCTTCTTTGATCGCCGCTTGCTTAGTCTCATTTTCAATATCATCCAAGACATCGGCGATACGGTTTGCAATGAGTTCGAACTCGCTCTCTTTCATCCCGCGTGACGTGAGCGCAGGGCTTCCGATACGGACACCTGATGTGACGAACGGAGAACGAGTTTCACCCGGAACGGTATTTTTATTGACCGTAATTCCTGCACGTCCGAGTGCCGCATCGGCATCTTTACCGCTGAACGGTTTATTCAAAAAGGATACGAGAACAAGGTGGTTGTCCGTTCCGCCGCTGACGATGTCATAGCCGCGCTCCATCAATACTTTAGCAAGGACTGCCGCATTGGCTTTGACTTGCGCAGCATAGACTTTCCACTCTGCTGAGAGGTTGTATTTAAATCCGACCGCTTTAGCCGCGATAACGTGTACCAACGGTCCCCCTTGAAGAGCAGGGAAAATCGCTGAATTGATCTTTTTAGCGATCTCTTCATCATTGGTCATAATCATACCCCCACGTGGTCCCGCAAGCGTTTTGTGGGTAGTTGTCGTAACTACATCCGCATACGGGAATGGGCTTGGGTGTTCACCCGCACATACGAGACCGGCGATGTGAGCGATGTCGGCGAACAAAAGTGCTCCGACGGCATCAGCTATTTCACGGAATTTTTTGAAATCGATTTCACGTGCATAGGCTGATGCACCGCAGACGATGATTTTCGGTTGAACGATTTTCGCGATGTCCATGACACGCTCATAGTTGATACGTCCGTCAAGTTCGACACCGTATGAAAAACTGTGGTAGTTTTTACCCGAAAAGCTTACTTTTGAACCGTGGGTCAAGTGTCCGCCGTGGCTAAGATCCATACCGAGGAGCTTATCTCCCGCTTGGAGAAGGGCAGCATATACTGCACCGTTTGCAGATGAACCTGAATGGGGTTGAACGTTTGCAAAGTTACAACCGAACAACTCGCATGCGCGGTCAATCGCCAATTGCTCAACGCCATCAGCAAATTCACATCCGCCATAATATCGTTTTGCGGGATACCCTTCAGCGTATTTGTTGGTAAATACAGAACCCATCGCTTCCATGACGGCAGGGAGGGTAAAGTTTTCAGAGGCGATCATCTCCAAATGATCGCTTTGACGTTCAAGCTCTTGCTCGCATAAGGTGTAAACTTCGTTATCGTATTCTTTGAGGAAACTCATTCTTCTTCTCCGTGGTGGTTTTGGTTGGTATTGTGGGGTTTCATTGCAGGGAAGAGCAATACATCCCGAATAGAGTGCTGGTTGGTGAGCATCATGACGAGACGGTCGATTCCGATCCCTTGACCGGCGGTCGGAGCCATTCCGTAGCTGAGTGCCGTGACGAAATCTTCGTCCATCTCATGAGCTTCATCATCGCCCGAATCTTTGGCGGCCATTTGTCCCTCGAAACGCTCCAGCTGATCGACAGGGTCATTAAGCTCGCTGAAGGCGTTGGCAATTTCACGTCCTGCGATGAAGAGCTCGAAACGGTCCGTCAGCTCTGGACGCTCGTCATTACGACGTGCAAGAGGGGATATTTCGACCGGATAGTGGGTGATGAAGGTCGGATTGATCAGTTTTTCTTCGACGAATTCATCAAAGAGTTCGCCTTGAAGCTGTCCGAGATTCATTGCCGCATTGGCTTCGAGATTTTTTGATTTCAAAAATGCCAAAATGGAGTCTTTGTCATTGACGATTTCTTCAGGAACACCGCCGATGACGCTAAGACTTTTAACCAGTTCGATTTCGGTGAATTGGTCGAAATCGACTTCGAGCTCGCCATAAGGAAGACGTTTCGGGAGATCGAGATGATCGAAGAGGTATTCAAAATACTCTTTGGTGATGACGATCAAATCTTTATAGGTTTTGAATGCCCAGTAAAACTCGATAGAGGTAAACTCAGGGTTGTGAGTCGCATCCATCCCCTCGTTACGGAAGTTACGGTTGATCTCAAATACCGCTTCAAATCCGCCGACGATGAGACGTTTGAGGTAGAGCTCAGGGGCGATACGTAAAAAACGGTCAATTCCGAGGGCATTGTGATGGGTAACGAACGGCTTGGCATTGGCTCCCCCCGCGATCGGGTGCATCATCGGCGTTTCCACCTCTAAAAACCCTTTATCTTCAAAAAATCGTCGGGTAAGACTGATCACGCGCGAACGGATATGGAATGTTTTGCGCACTTCAGAGTTCATGATAAGGTCAAGATAGCGTTGGCGATAACGCATCTCTTTGTCTTGAATCCCGTGGAACTTCTCAGGAAGCGGTGAGATCGCTTTGGTGAGGAGGGTAAGTTTATCGGCATGGAGAGAGAGTTCCCCGTGCTGTGTCACGAACGGATATCCGCTGACCTCGATAATGTCTCCCACTTCGATCAGTTTTTTAAAAACATCGTTGTAAAAATTCTCAGGGAGGTTGTCTCGTGCAACGTAGATTTGAAGCATTCCGCTCTCATCTTCGATTTTCACGAAACTTGCTTTTCCCATCAAACGGTATAGTTTAATCCGTCCGGCAACCGTGTAATGACGGTGCTCATCACGCTGATCCTCTTTTTTGAAAAGATCGGAGTTGACGTTATGAAATTTTTCGATCGTCGTGTTGCGCTCTGAATGGTTTGCATACGGATCGATACCGAGTGCTCTCAGTGCTCCGGCTTTTTCAATTCGTTGTTGTACGTATTGGTTCTCAAATGCCAATGGTTTTCCTTTTTTATCGATGGTTATTTTTTAGTTTTTTGGCAACTTTTACAGATGCCGTAAATCTGCATAGAGTGTTCTTGCATGATAAATCCCAAGCCCTCTGTAATCTCTTTCTGGCGTGCTTCAATCTGTTCATCTACGAACTCGGTGATATGGTTGCATTGGGTACAGATGATATGATCGTGATGATCTTTGGCGCCGAGTTCGTATTTTTTTCCTTGTGCTCCAAACGAGAGAGAGGTAACCATATCCGAATCTTCGAGCAGTGAGAGGGTACGATAGACGGTCGCGATTCCGGTATTTAGTTCGGGGTGCTTTTGTTGAATCAGATGATGCAGCCCCTCTGGGGTAAGATGTTCATCCGAATTATAAAGCATCTCCAAAATCACTTCGCGCTGAATCGTAAATTTGAGTCCGTTGGCTTTAAGCAATTGTTTGAAATCGCTCAAAAGTTTCGTGTAATCTACGGTTCGTTCGGTGAATTCAGTATAGGCGTTCATCGATTACTTATCCTTTTTATGGTTGTCTGTAGTATTTTCATCGTTTAACAAAGCGGTCGCTTTATCGGTTTCCAAGTGCAAGATAAAATCACCCGTTGCAAACATCGGTTTATAAAAAATACTGTTTGACAATTTGCTCTCAAAATTTTCACGTATTGCCGTAACACTAAAAAGGGCATAAACGATGATAGATACAATAAAGAAAAATTTACTGCTCCCCATTGCAAAACCCAATACCCGATCCAACGGTCCCAAACCGCTAAGAGTACTGAGCTTTTTAAATCCCGATCCCAACGCAACCATCAAAAGCCAAAAAATAGCGAGGGCAAAAATAAATCCGACTAGATTGATCGCAGCGCTGCTTTCAAAATGGAAAAGGGTATCGCTCAAAAAGTTTCCGATAATTCCTCCCAAGTGAGATGCGACAAAAACGCCCCCAACGATGCCGACGAGACCGAAAACTTCTTTTGAAAAGCCGTTCAACAACCCTTTTAGACCGAGTAATAGAACCACCGATCCCACTGCAACGTCAAAATAATTCAAATCCATCAAAACTCCATCTCTAATCGGTCTTTACCATTATTTTTTGCTTTATAAAGGGCAGCGTCTGATCGTTCGATAACGGTATCTATTGTATCTTTCTCTTTAATCTGCGTCATTCCGATACTCAGTGTGACGGTGATTTGCTGATTTTGAAACAGTGGCTTGTTGTTTCGACATAGACTCAAAAGACGCTCGCCCACTAGTCGTGCTCCCTCGATGTCGGTTCGATTGAGGATGATGATAAACTCTTCTCCGCCGAACCTGTAAACTCGGTCACCGTCACGAAGCGCTTTTTTAAACAATTTGGCTAAGAAAATAAGGACTTTGTCTCCGGCAATATGACCGAACTGATCGTTAATCAGTTTAAAGTTATCGGCATCGATCATGAGGGCAAAAATTTCGAAATCGAGCTTCTCTTTCTCTAAAATCGTTCGAAGATGCTCATGAAGCGCATAACGGTTAAACGTTTTAGTCAACGGATCAAGAGACGTTTTGACCTCAAGGCTTTTTACCTGTTCCATCAAAGTGTGGATCACTTCATTGGCGCGGGTCACTTCATCGCTCAAATGGGTTTGAATGTCGTTGAACTTTTCGGTAATTTTTTCAAAATTGATCAGGGCATCCGCGTTGCTTTTTTCGAGAAGTTCGGCATGCTCTTCAGTGATTTTTTCTATTTTTTCATTGGTCTCGGCATACGAATCGATACTTTGAAGCGCTAAGGTTTTATACTCATCTGCCGCGGTATCTCGGTACGCTTGCAGATCAATTTCGCCGGATGCGTATGCTTCCAAGACTTCATGGGTAGCCGCTGCTACAATTTCAGCAAATTCGCTTGGTTCAATCGTTCGTTGATGATTCTTTACCGATTCCAAATGGACGGAGAGCTCTTTGCAAAAATGGAATAAAAATGGATTTATTTGATTGTATTCCACCTGTGACCTTTATAAAATTGAATACCCATACGCTCTTTTTAAGGAGGAAAAAAGGGACAAATAAGAGTTGCTAAAATTAATGCCATTATACTTTTTCAAACATAAATATAACTTTTGCCCTGCTCAATCAGTCCCATTTTAGGATAAATGGATAAAATTCGTCCACTAACAATTAGGTGCAAGAGCACACAGGAGACGATATGAGCACATGGAGCCGATCAAGCTGGAGAGAAAAACCGATTAAACAACAGCCGACTTACCCCGATACGGCGGTTTTGGAACAAATCGAAGCACAGCTGCGCAACTATCCGCCTCTCGTATTCGCTGGAGAAGCACGTACGTTGAAAAAGAACTTTGCCGATGTATGCGAAGGGAAAGCCTTTTTACTTCAAGGGGGAGATTGTGCGGAGAGTTTTTCAGAATTTCACGCTCACAATATCCGAGATACATTTAAAGTAATGATGCAAATGGCGGTTGTCATGACATTCGCAGGCGGTGTTCCGGTTGTTAAAGTCGGACGACTCGGCGGGCAATTTGCAAAACCCCGTTCATCCGATATGGAAACGATCGAGGGTATCAGTCTTCCGAGCTATCGCGGAGACATTATCAACGGAGTTGAGTTTAACGAAGCGGCGCGCGTTCCCGATCCGAACCGTATGGTTCAAGCGTATAACCAATCCGCCGCAACATTGAATCTTCTTCGTGCATTCGCATCGGGAGGATTGGCTGATTTACATCAAGTCCATGCGTGGAATTTAGGGTTTGTCGGACAAAATGATTTAACGAAAAAATACGATGAACTCTCTCGCCAGATTGATGATTCTCTCCGCTTTATGGCGGCATGCGGGATCACATCCGATAGTTACCGTACGTTGCGTGAAACCGATTTTTATACCTCTCATGAAGCGTTGCTACTCAACTATGAAGAGGCGTTTACCCGTCAAGACTCATTGACAGGGGAGTGGTACGACGTATCCTCTCACATGCTCTGGATCGGTGACCGTACCCGTCAACTCGATGGCGCTCATGTTGAGTTTATGCGCGGGATTAAAAATCCTATCGGTGTCAAAGCAGGTCCCTCTATGGACCCTGAGGATTTGATCCGATTGTGTGACATTCTCAACCCTGAAAATGAAGCGGGACGGTTAAATGTTATCGTCCGTATGGGTGCGGATAAAGTTGCGGACGGTATGCCGGCACTTATCCGTGCGATTGAGAGAGAAGGGAAAAAAGTGTTGTGGAGCTGTGATCCGATGCACGGTAATACGATCACGAGCGGCGGCTATAAAACCCGTCCGGTGGAACAAGTTCTCAAAGAGATGAAACAATTTTTCCAAGTACACAAATCAGAGGGAACGTACGCAGGTGGGGTTCATTTGGAGATGACGGGTAAAAACGTTACCGAGTGTTTGGGGGGATCGTTCGAGATCACTTCCGAAAATCTAAAAAGCCGCTATCACACGCATTGTGATCCACGCCTCAATGCTGACCAATCACTAGAATTGGCATTCTTGATCGCCGATACGCTCAAAGAAGCGCATCGATAAAGTGTCATTCCCGCGAAGGCGGGAATCTAGCTAACTCAAGAGATGGATCCCCAGATCTACCCTAAAGGGCACGTGAAGTCCGAGGATGACGGGATTACTATTTCTTCTGACATTCGGGGCATATCCCCGAAATCACAATCGATATATCTTCCGCCTTATACTGACTCATTTCCACTGTTTTTTCAAGGATGGAATCCGCATCAAACTCCATATCTTTAAGTTCTCCGCACGATTTACACATGATGTGAGCATGAGATGCTTTTTCAATCTCATATTTTGTTTTTTGCCCCGGAATTTTTACTTCCCGTATCAGAGCTACTTCGAGCATCGTATTCACATTTTTGTACAACGTCGCTAGGGATATTGAACTAAACTTCTTTTTAATCGCATGATAGAGCTCATCAATATTGATATGCCCTGCATGGTGCATCTGCTGAATAATAGCAATACGCTGCGGCGTCGCTTTGAGATGATGAGATTTGAGTAAGTGTTCATGTTTCATAATGGGTAATTATAGACTATAAATAGAGGTATCTTTCATAAAGAAGGGGAAGAGGGGGGAATTTTGAAATAATTTTTAAGATTTCCCCCTAAAAGAGGGGGAATATTAGAGAGATTCGATAATACGGATTAGCTCATCTGGCTTGTTCGAGTATTGCAATGCCGTCTCTTTATTGATGATTTTTTTGCGTAAAAACTCAACAATCTCTTGCGTTTGAGTCGTCATACTCGTACCTTGCTGATTCAACTGCATTTGGGAATAGAGTTGATGCACTTTGTCTTCACGGATAAGGTTGGCGATAGCAGGGTTGGTAATCATAACCTCTTGCGCCGCAATACGCCCTCCGCCGATTTTAGGTAACAGCGCTTGGGAGATTACCGCGATAAGAGAGGTGGAGAGTTGAGCACGCACTTGAGGCTGTTCGTCTCCGCCGAAAACGTCGATGATACGGTTGATGGTTTGAGGCGCGGAGTTGGTGTGGAGGGTTCCGAATACCAAGTGTCCCGTTTCAGCGGCCGTCAGAGCGGCTGTGATCGTCTCTTTATCCCGCATCTCCCCGATCAGGATAACGTCGGGGTCTTCACGCAGGGCATATTTAAGTGCGTTCGAGAAGCTTTTGGTATCGGTTCCGACATTGCGGTGCGAGAAGAGCGATTTTTTATTGGTATGGACGAACTCTACGGGATCTTCGACCGTGATAATATGGCGTGCTTCGGTGAGATTGATTTCGTTGAGCATGGCGGCAAGGGTAGTCGATTTACCGCTACCGGTCGGTCCTGTGACGAGGATAAGCCCTTTTTCCCGTTTAATCAACTCTTTGAAGATTCGTTTTGCATTCAGATCATCGAGTGAGGGGATGGTTACGGGGATGATACGAAATGCGCAGGCAATATCGTCCATCGTTTTGTAGTAGTTGGCACGAAAGCGGCCGACATCAGGGATAACGATCGAGAAGTCGAGTTCATTTGCTTCCTCAAACGCTTTCTTTTGCTTCTCCGTTAGGAGCGAGTAGGCGATTTCTTCGATGAGATGCCCATCCAATACGGGCAGATTCAGTGCGACAAGACGACCGTCGATACGGATCTGCGGTTCAGAACGGCTTACGAGATGCAAATCGGAGGCTTTGTAGGCCACGACACTTTTGAGGAGTTTATAAATATCTAACGCTGCATTCATGAGAGGAATATCCCTTCGTAGTAAGATGGATCAAATCCGACGATAAGCTGGTCTTTATATTCGATGACCGGACGTTTGATGAGCAGATTATGGTTGCCCATCCACTCTATTTTACCGTTATCATCAAGGTCAAGCCCTTTTAACCCTAATGTTTTATAGGTTGTCCCTTTGGTGTTCAAGAGGATCGAAAGGGGTGCATGAGCTGCCCATGTTTCGATTTTTTCACGGGAAACAGGGGTCTTTTTGAAATCATGGAAAGTGTAAGCGATGGCGTGAGCATCTAAAAAAGTGAGTGCTTTTTGGACGCTTCCGCAACTTTTGATTCCGTAGATATGGGTCATCGGTTACTCGATAATTTTGGGAACGATGAAAAAATGCTCTTGTGCATGGGGCGCATGAGAGAGAATATCATCGTTAATAGCGCGATCAACACTGCCGACATCTTCACGAAGGCGGGTCGCTGAATCGGACATCGCAAACGTAGCATCCACACCTTCGGTATTGAGTTCGGAGAGATTATCGACAAAGGAGACGATTTCACTTAGCTGTGCAATCATCTCTTCGCGGTGCTCTTGCGGGATCTCTAGAAACGAAAGTTTTTCTAATCGTTGTAACAAAGTTTCGTCAATTTGCATGGTTAACCTAAGTTGTGATAAATTTATAAAAATAATTGTACCCTAAAAAGAGGTTTACTTAACTTTAACGTAGGGTAAGATATTATTACCCCATTAATGAGCAGTGAGAGACAGGAGCCGTTTTGAGTCTAAAAGAGAATATGGAAGCCGTAAGAGAAGAGTTGAATTCAGAAGAGAAATTTTTTGAAAGTGCCATACGTACGGAACGTTTCGTAAAAAAATATCAAAAACCTTTGATCGCTGTCGTAGTGACGTCATTATTGGCTGTCGGAGGGGCAATCGGCTATCAGGCGTATACGCAGGCGAAAATTGAGAGTTCCAATGCGGCCTTTAATCTCCTGTTGGCGAATCCTGCCGATACCAAAGCGGAGCAGACATTGAAAAATGACAATCCGGATTTGTACGATGTATGGAAACTTTCACGCGGGATTTCACAAAACGACGTGAGTATCCTTGAGGGACTTAAAAACTCAAAATCTTTTGGTGTCGCCGACATCGCATCGTATGAAGCGGCTGCGATAAAAGGGGATGTTCAATCACTGGATCAATACACTAAAAAACAAGGTGCTCTCTATAAAGATATGGCATTGCTTGAACTTGCGGTGAATGCGTTAGAAAAAGGGGATGTAAAAACAGCCAATGAAAAATTATCGCTTATCAGTGCGGAATCTCCTCTTAATCAAGTCTCCGGAGCGCTTGCTCATTACGGAGTAAAATAATGAAATTGCTTAAAATTGCTGTATCTATCGGTGCAGCGGCACTCATGTTTAGCGGATGTTCCCACAAAGAGGTTTATAAACCTGAGAATGTAAAAGGGGAATGGCGTACCGCCGGACATTTGAGCTCATCGATTGTTCAATCTTCACAATCAGCCGCATTGCTGGATAACGGTCATCTATTGACTAAAGACGGGGAAAAGAACATGAAAATCCCTGACAACTATCGTCTTCTCAATGTCAGTGATACCTGGATTATGACAGAGAGTCCGGAAAAGAATCTGGTGCTTTTTCCGGAAGACGGTACCGATGCAAAGGTGACGTTCGAGTTTAAACGTACGGTTGCCGCTGCCAGTATCCAAGACGATACCGTAGCCGTTTTATTCGCCAACAACGAAATGGCACTCTATTCCCTCGAGAGCAAAAAACTCCTTTTCAAAGAGAGTGCTAATGCGCCGATAGCGGTCGATTCTCGAATCGCTAACCCCTATTTTCTCAAAGAGCTCGTATTGTTTTTAACGCTTGATGGAAAAATCGTGATCGTCAACTCCGAAACCAAGCAGATGCTCCGTTCGGTAGTTGTCAGTTCGGATGAATATTTTAACAACATCACCTATATGAACGTTATTGATAACAACCTCGTAGCCTCGACCGGCAGCGGCGTTTTGGCTCTCGCTCAAAAAGAGGCACGGGAAAAGTATGAAATCCGTAATATTGCTTACACGGCGGATGGTATTTGGCTCACGACTAAGCAAGGGGAGATCATCGCCCTTAGTCCGACGTTACAGTACAAAGCGAAAAAGAAATTCCCGTTTGCCCATTTCGTAGGGATCAGCGTTCAAAATGACCGTGTCTACGCATTGGAACAAGAGGGGTACATGATCGCTCTTACCAAAGACCTTTTGGCACATGATGTGTATGATGTCGATATGGACAGCGACAACAAAATCTTCCTCGGAGACGGACGTTTCTACTTTGACGACCGCTATATCAATATCAAATAATGTCGAAAGAGCTTGAGGCTTTTATCGAATACATCACTGTTATCAAAGCCCTCAGCCCTCGAACCATCGAGGCGTATGCTCATGACTTGAACGGCATCGAACAGCTTGCCGCGAAAAGTCTCACGCAGATCGATTCCGCTCTCGTTTTCAAAATTCTGGGATCGATCACCAACAAAAGAACCTTGAATCGAAAGCTCTCCGCATTTAACTCATTTCTCGATTTTTGTCATCGTAACCGATTTGATTCCCTCTCTGCGAAATTTCCCCTCTCCAAAATCCCGAAAAATCTTCCGAAATACCTCCCGTTTGAGAGTATCCAATCCTCACTGGCTTTGATTGATCGGAGTGATTGGATCGGATTGCGTGATTACGCCCTGATCCTTTTTCTGTATGCTTCAGGATCTCGCATCAGTGAGTGTTTGATTGCGCAGGAGGGGGACATCGAGGGAGAATGGCTCCGTATCCGCCACGGAAAAGGGGAAAAAGAGCGCTACGTTCCAATCGCTCAGGAGGCGTTAAAAGCACTCAGAGCCTATCAGGAAGCCTCTCCCTATCACAACCGCCCGCTCCTATGGCTCAACTATCGAGGAGAGCCTCTCAGCCGTATTTCGGCGTTTAAAATCACCCAAAAATATCTCGGAGTCTCGCCCCATGCTTTGCGTCACTCCTATGCGACGGCACTGATCCTCGGCGGAGCTGATTTGCGCGTTGTCCAAGAGCTTCTCGGACACGCGTCGCTCCTCACCACCCAGATATACACCCATGTTCAAAAACAGAATCTCCAAGAGACGGTATTGAAACATCATCCGATGGCACATTCTTGATTTTCGTCAAGAGTATATTTTCTTCTTAAGGTTATCATCCCTTATTAAAAAAAAGGAATACCTATGACCTATGCTTCATTTACGGCGGATGTTGTCTATGGCGATACACATCCCCTTATTACTCCGCTTATCACAAACGAGTTTACCAAAGAGATACGGATCGTATTCCGTGCAGGGCAGTCGATGAAAGCCCACAAAACATCGTTTCCCATTACGGTAATGATTGTATCGGGTGAGATCGATTTCGGTATCGCTGATGAGAGGATGATATTCGGAGCGGGAGATGTGGTGGCATTGGAGCCGAATGTTCTCCATGATCTCAATGCCCTCGAAGACTCAATAGTGCGTCTGAGTTTGCATAAAAGCGATAGTGTCGCACGGGTTAACGGGGTACTTAAGTTATAATAGCATTATGATTTTATGTGACATCGGAAATACCTCGGTTGATTTGTTCATAGACGCTAAACGCTCCAAGTCTCGTGCGGATAATTTCGATCCCGCGACACTTGGGGGTGATGACGTCTACTACGTCTGCGTCAATGCCGCTATCAATGAGCGTATTCGAGATCTTGCGAATTGGCATGATCTGCGGGAACTCATCGATTGGGATAAATACTATCCTACGATGGGGATTGATCGGATCATGGTGTGCGAAGCGGTAGAAGAGGGTGTTATCGTCGATGCGGGAAGCGCCATCACGGTCGATGTGATGCGCGGCGGAGTTTATCAAGGGGGATTTATCTCTCTTGGGCTTCGCCCAGCACAAGAAGCGTATGCGAGACTCTCGAACGCGTTGGACGTGTCATTTAACTTTGAGGTAGATTTGGCTAAAATGGCGAAAAATACCCCAGACGCCGTGGCGGTCGGTTTTTTGGCTCCGTTGGTTGAAAAGATAGAGCGTCTCGGAAAACCCATGTATGTGACCGGAGGGGACGGCGTGCTGTTGTCTCGCTTTTTTAGCGAAGCAGTGGTGGATGAAGACCTGATCTTCAAGGGGATGAAAAAGTTGATAGAAAAAGGTGTTAAATGCTAAGTGTCGCACTCCCAAAAGGGCGAATTGCCGAAGATACGTTGGAAATTTTTGAGACGATTTTCGGGAGCAGTTTTAAATTCGATGATCGAAAATTGATTTTAGAGACGGAAAATTTTAAATTTTTATTGGTACGGAATCAGGATGTTGCGACGTATGTGTATCATCAAGCCGCAGACATCGGTGTTGTGGGGCTCGATACACTCGAAGAGCAGGGATTGGACGTGATTCGTCTCCTTGATTTGCAAAAAGGAAAATGCCGTGTCGCTATCGGGATGCGTGCGGGAGAGAAACCTGACTTTACGAAAAGTGAGATCAAAGTAGCGACCAAGATGGTGAATATCACCAAGCGCTATTTTGCCGAGCGTGCAGTTGCCGCCGATATTATCAAACTCTACGGATCGATCGAGCTTGCCCCCCTCGTAGGGCTTGCCGATATGATCGTCGATGTCGTTGAAACAGGCAGTACGATGAAACAAAACGGGTTGGAAGTGGTTGAGACGATTATGGAATCAACGACCCATCTTATTGCCAATAAAAACAGCTTTTTTGAGAAAAAAAGTGAAATTTTAGATGTGTATGAAAAGATCAATGCCCTTTTGTACGGCAACAAGTAAATATTCACCATTCATTCACAATAAACTTTTACAATTTCCGCAACTAAAAATTAAAAAGGACACATTATGTCAACACACTATTCATCACGTTTTGCCTTAGCAGCGCTACTCGTATCTTCCGGACTTATGGCTGAGGGGTTTTCTACAACAGAATATATTACCGTCACAAAGTCGGTTCCGCACTATTCGACGATTCAAGAAGAGATCCCGAGCGAAAAGTGTTATGACGTACAAGAAAAAGTAACATCAGGCGGAACGAACAATGATGTCGTCGGTGCTGTTGTCGGGGGTGCTTTAGGGGGTGTTTTAGGACATCAAGTCGGCGGCGGAAAAGGTAAAACGGTCGCAACGGTCGGCGGAGCGGTACTGGGAACCCTAGCGGGTCAAAATGTAGGGAGCAAATACAATACGCCTGCTACGTCATCGTATCAAACGGTTCGTAAATGCGAGAATGTAACAACAGTTAAAACACGTCAAGTGCTTGGTGGATATACGAATGTCGCAAAACTCAAAGGCAAAGAGATCAGTGTTGAGAGCGACCAACCGATGAAACAAATTCCCGTAACGATCACCTACAGCTATTAATTCTTCTCTCCCTCTTTTGGGAGAAAATCTTCACTTTATTACCCTCGTTTCAACGTTTATCTGTTAGAATAAATCCTAAATTTTAATTTCTACACAAAGAGGAGCTTCCATGTCACTTAAAGTAGCAATCAACGGTACCGGAAGAATCGGAATTATCGTGGCAAAGATCATTGCTGAGCGTAGCGATATTGAGCTGGTAGCTCTCAATACCACCTCTAAACCTGAAATGTTGGAATATTTACTCAAATTTGATAGTGTCCATCGCGGTATTGATGCCAAAGTGATCGATGAAAATACGATCTCTATCGGCGGAAAAAATGTCCGTATGTTTCGTGAGAGAGATATTGACAAAGTAGACTTCGGCAGTACCGGAGCGGAAGTGGTTATCGAATGTACCGGTGTGTTCTTGGATCAGGAGAGCTGTGCGAAACATCTCAAAAACGGCATTAAAAAAGTGATTATGTCCGCCCCTGCGAAAGATGATTCTCCAACCTATGTGTACGGGGTCAACTCAGATAGCTACAAAGGGGAAGCGATTATCTCCAATGCGAGCTGTACTACCAACTGTCTGGGACCGATCTGTAAAGTTTTGGATGATGCGTTCGGGATTGAAAACGGTCTCATGACCACGATCCACTCGTATACGAACGATCAGAATATTTTGGATGTTAAACACTCAAAAGATCCTCGCCGTGCACGTGCCGCAGCGTTGAATATGATCCCTACCTCTACGGGTGCGGCAAAAGCGATTGGCAAAGTAATGCCTCAATTGCTCGGTAAACTCAACGGTTATGCAATGCGTGTACCGACTCCGGATGTTTCCGTGGTAGACTTGACGGTAAATTTGAAAAAAGCGGTGACCAAAGAGGATATTCACGCGGCATTTAATGCGGCGGCGGCGGGATCGTTTAAAGGGCTTCTCGAAGTCGATAACGACAAACGGGTATCATGTGACTTTATCGGTTCAACCTACAGCTCAACCTATGTTCCCGATATGACCAGCGTGGTTGATGGGACAACGGTTAAAGTACTTGCATGGTATGACAATGAATGGGGATATAGCAGCCGTTTGGTTGATATGACGGTACTTATCGGTACACGTTAATGTTACGCTATACGAACCATTTCGAAACCAAAACGCTTGACCCTTTTACTCTTGAAAAAGGGTTTGAAGCGGTACGGTATGAAGCGGTCTCCGGTGACGTCGGATATTATCATCTCCCCCTCTCTTCACAGCCTCTTGTAAAAGAATTGGAGGAGTTGCGCGATGTGTTAGATCGTCGTTTTAATACGATCGCTATCATTGGGATCGGCGGATCGTCTTTGGGAATAAAAGCGATTGAGAGACTTCTTCGCCCCAATACTCCGAATGCCAAAAAACTCATTTACCTCGAAAATTCCGACCCTATCAGTATCATGAGCGAAATGAAGCAGATTGATAAGTTTCGTACCCTTTTTGTGGTGATTTCCAAATCGGGCGGGACGGTAGAAACTCTCTCGATCTTTAAACGGCTGATCGTGAGCTTTGAATTACCTCTGGAAAATTCGGATCAGATCTATATCGTGAGCGATGATGCCTCTCCTCTTGCCCATTTTGCCGATGAATATCATCTCCGCCGATTTGTCATTCCGAGCAATGTCGGGGGGCGGTTTTCGGTCTTAAGTGCTGTAGGGATGGTTCCTCTGACGTTGGCAGGCTTTGATACGGGATCAATCCTTCGAGGCGCTCAGACGTTTTTAGAGCAGTTTTGGAACCGCGAAGAAGATCACATGCTTCAAAAAGCGGCGTTCTACGTTACGCACAGTGATCAGTACCCTATGAATGTGTTGTTTGCCTATTCGGATACGTTTGAAGAATTCGGAAAATGGGTCGTTCAGATATGGGGCGAATCGTTGGGAAAACGAAACCGTGTCGGCGGACGGGTAGGGCTAACTCCGATCTCGCTGATCGGATCGGTGGATCAGCACTCCTTTTTACAGCTTATCATGGAAGGTCCGCTCAACAAAACCGTTACTTTCATGCATATCGAACACTCTGAAGAGCATTTGATGATTCCGGAACTTTCCCTCAAATATTTGGAGAAAAGCGATTTTGTAAACGGTAAAAGTTTTAATGACTTGATCAATGCCCAATGCCATGCAACGATGCAGAGTGTTTTGCAAAGCGGAGTTAGCGTGGATGAGATCGCATGGAAGCAGATAGATGAAGCGTCTGTCGGTGAGTTAATCCTCTATTATGAGCTGTTAACCTCATTAAGCGGAGCATTGCTGGAGATCAATACCTATGATCAACCCGGTGTTGAAGTGGGCAAAAAGATTCTAGGAACCTATTTCAACCGCTAAAAGTTTAGGCAAAACGCCTAAGCTTTCTTCATTAAATCTTCTTCTGACTCTTTGTTGATAGAATCCATTAGTGTAAATAGATGTTGACTGTGTTGTTCCATCTCTTCGAAACTGCTCAAAATAATCTCTTTGTGCTCAATGGTGTGATCTTCTTTTTCTACATATTTAGTGTTTTCCAATACGATCTTGTGAACCATTTCATGAGGCTTGCTCAGAGCACTGAAGCTTGGTAAATGGGAGAATCGTTCTTTTCCCTCTCCGCTGTCATACCATTTACCGAATCGGCAATTGTGGTGATCAGAAAATTGTGTTTCAAGCTTACCGTTCGCAATACTTTTATAGGCATTGGATTTGTAGATAATATGGTCAATTTTAGCTAAGGTGATAAAAGTAGTGTTTTCGATGGCTGTTGTTTGTAATGCCGCTTTTTTGGCATCTTCGTTGAACATGTACAATGTTTGACGGAATGAACTGATAGATTCGCTTGATTCTTGGGCAATGACATTCATATCTTCGGAGTTTGAATGAATTTCGGTTGTCTCTTGCTGAAGCGTTTGAACTGCGATTCCGATCTCTCCGGTCGCTTTTTGGGTACGTTCTGCTAGTTTACGTACTTCATCGGCAACAACGGCAAACCCGCGTCCATGCTCACCGGCTCGTGCCGCTTCGATAGCCGCGTTGAGGGCGAGGAGATTGGTTTGGTCGGCAATGTCTTTGATGAGATTGACAACGGAGCTGATCTCCCCTGTCTTATCATTAAGGGAATGAATAGCATCGGCTGAAACTTGTACTAACTCAATGAGGTGACTGAGTTTGGTGATAATCTCCTCAAGCTCATAAACACTGTTTGAAGATTTATCGGAGGTGGTTTGGCTGATTGCGGCAATAGTATGGAGCCGTTTGATGGTATTTTGAAGATCGGATTGTATTACTTCCATTCCGCCTCCAATACCTGCTCCGATTTGTCCGAGTGCACTGTTTAGGATCGATTTTTGAATATGCAGGTAGGTTACATGCATCGCATCGATTGCTTTATTAACGAAAGCACTTGCCTCTTTGTATTCTCCTTGCAATCCTTGGATGTTGATTTTTCGGTAAAACTCATCTCGGCTGGCTGCTTCAACGCTTGCACGGATTTCACGGATAAATACTTCGGTTTGATCGAGCATATTGTTAGTGTTCCAGCATAGATCATTGAGTTCCCCGTGATCTTTTATCTGGGTAATTCGACTTTCGAGTTGCCCGATTTCCGCTTTTTTAATAACAGAAGCAACTTCGTGAATGGTCTTTTGCGCTTCTCGTATATTGATAAAAACAAACCAAGCAAGCCCAAAATTAGCGATATTGACAAGGCGTATCCAACTCCAGCCATATAAAACCACTTCAATTAAGAGTGCAATAATAAAGAGTACAATAGAGATGATATTGGCATATTGTACTTTAGAGAGAGAGGATAAATTCGTCATAAGACAGCCCTTTTTCTGTAAGTAAATTATTTAGGTAGGTTTCGGAAGCACTGATCCCTCCGAGACGCTCCTGCTGGAGAAGTGATGCGTATAACGGTTTGATTACTTTTAACGCTTTTTCGGAAGGCATGCGACGAACAGAGTGATAGTTTGTAATCTCTTTATTCGGACTAAAAGAGGGGGTTACATGGGCAAATACCCAATAAAAGTCTCCGTTTTTTGTTTTGTTTTTGACATAGGCAAAAATCTCTTTTCCCTCTTTAATGCGGCTCCATAGGAGCTTGAAAACTACTGATGGCATATCTTCATGCCGTAAAATTTTGTGTGGTTGCCCAAGCAATTCGAACTCGTCATAGCCTGACATTTTGATAAATAAAGCGTTTCCGTAGGTGATTTTGCTACTTAAATCGGTCTTTGAAACGATAAATTCTCCCTCACCAAACGTTAGCTCTTGATTCGCCATCTAATATCTCCGTTGTTATAATTAAATCTCATAAACCGTTTTCGTTAGTCTAACAGCCATTTCCTAAATTTTTTCCCTTTTATAGGCTGATTGAGTAGCTTTTGATAGATATTTTCCGCTTTGTTACGCGTGATTGCAACGTAGCTAAGGTGATCGAGTTGATCTATCTTTCCGATCTCATCTTTGTTTAATCCACACTCATGAATCAGAGCTCCGACAATATCTCCGGCTCTGAGTTTCTCTTTTTTACCGGCATCGATACAGATGGTACGCATGAGGGTTTTTAGTGTAGATACATCTTTTGTACTAGGAAGCTCAATCGGGGTAATTGAGCGCTGTAATTCCATAAAACGATCATACTGATGGTGATTGACGAGGGTAATCGCGATACCGTTTTTACCGGCACGACCCGTTCTCCCGATACGGTGAGTATAGCGTTCATTTTGGATCGGTACTTCGTAGTTGATAATCGCATCAAGTCCTTCAATATCGATTCCCCGTCCTGCGACATCGGTCGCTACGAGGATAGGGGCGCTGAGATTGCGAAACTGAATGATCGCTTCGTTTCGGTCAAACTGCTCCATGTCCCCGTGTAGGGTTAACGCATGGATACCGATACGATTTAGATCGTCGCACAACGCATTCGCATCCACTTTGGTATTGCAAAAGATGATAGTGTTGCTAATATCATGCAGGTGGAGGATTTTGGCGATAGCGGGGAGCTTATCGTTGCACAGATAGGCTACCTCTTCGATCTTCGGTTTGCTGATAGCGTGTTCCGCTTGAACCATAACCGGATCTTTCATAAACTCGGAAGTGATCGTTTGAATAGATTCGGGAAAGGTCGCCGAGAAGAGAAGGTTTTGGCGCGAAGGTGGAGTATATCCCAAGATAGCGGTAATGTCTTCGATAAACCCCATATCGATCATTTGGTCGGCTTCATCGAGTACAACACTTTGGATCGCGGAAGGGTCAAATGCTTCCATTTGGAGGAGTTTCAAAACACGCCCCGGAGTCCCGACGATGATATGGGCACCGTGTTTGAGAGAGTGAATCTGTCCTTTCATCGGAACACCGCCGCATAGGGTGAGGACTTTGATATTTCCCATCTCGGAGGCGAGTGAACGGATAACTTTGGCTACTTGTTCCGCAAGCTCGCGGGTAGGGCAGAGGATGAGTGACTGGGTACCGAACATCCTAGGATTGATCCGCTCCAATACCCCAAGACCGAACGCCAATGTTTTTCCGCTCCCCGTAGCGGCTTGGGCGATACAATCTTTTTTTTGTAAGATCACAGGAAGTGCGGTTGATTGGATAGAGGTCATGTTTGTGAATTCAAGGCGTTTTAGAGCTTCTTTGAGAGGTGGTCGTAATGCTAAAGTGTCGAAGGTGGACATTAGGTCGCTTTGTGGTTAGATAAAGAGATTATAGCATAGATGAATAAACCCCGCAGAGGAGGGGTTTTCTGGGGTAGCTTAAACAGCTTTAATGGTGACGCCGTATTTTTCTTCAGCGACGTTACGTGCTTGAAGTGCGTAAGACGCGATTTCGTTAAAGTTGAGATATTTATACACTTGATCCGCTTTTCCTGCTAATTTCTCAGGAACGATACTCATGTATTCTGCAACTGTAGGGATACGCCCAAGTTTTGCACAAACGGATGCGAGTTCTGCACTTCCGAGATAGACTTGTGTCCCTTTACCTAAACGGTTGTCGAAGTTACGGGTAGAGGTCGAGAAGACGGTTGAGCCCTCACGAGAACTCGCTTGGTTACCCATGCAGAGTGAACATCCCGGAACTTCGGTTTGTGCCGCAATCGCTTTATAGACGTCGTAGTAGCCTTCGTTGATGAGTTGTTGCTCATCCATACGGGTAGGCGGTACGATCCAGAATTTTTCAACCGCGATTTTGCCTTCGCCGCGCATTACTTCACCCGCCGCACGGTAGTGACCGATGTTGGTCATACAGCTTCCGAGGAATACTTCGTTGATTTCAGTTCCCGCAACTTCGCTGAGCAATTTAACGTTATCCGGATCGTTCGGGCACGCCAAGATAGGCTCTTTTACGTCGTTTAGGTCGATTTCGATGATCGCCGCGTACTCTGCGTCGGCATCCGGTTCCATCAATGACGGAGCGGCCAACCACTCTTTCATTTTATCGGCACGGCGTTGAAGGGTACGAGCATCTTCGTAACCGTCTTTGATCATCGCTTCGATCAACGTGACGTTCGATTTTAGGTACTCGATGACCGGTTCTTTGTTAAGACGAACGGTACATGCCGCCGCTGAACGCTCAGCCGATGCATCGGAAAGTTCAAATGCTTGCTCTACTTTCATGTTCGGTAACCCTTCGATCTCCAAAACACGTCCGTTGAAAATATTTTTCTTCCCTTGCTTCTCAACGGTCAACAAACCTTGTTTGATCGCATAATACGGGATAGCGTTTACCAAATCACGCAATGTGATACCCGGTTGCATCTCCCCTTTGAAGCGTACCAAAACCGATTCAGGCATCTCAAGCGGCATAGAACCCGTAACACCCGCGAATGCTACGAGACCTGAACCCGCAGGGAAACTCACACCGATCGGGAAACGGGTATGTGAGTCACCGCCGGTTCCGACCGTGTCAGGGAGAACCATACGGTTCAACCATGAGTGGATAACCCCATCCGCCGGACGAAGAGCGACACCGCTGCGTGAGCTGATGAAGGCAGGAAGTGTTGCGTGCAATTTCACGTCGGACGGTTTTGGATATGCCGCTGTATGACAAAATGACTGAAGCACGAAATCAGCCGAGAAACCGAGAGCCGAAAGCTCTTTGATCTCATCACGTGTCATCGGTCCTGTAGTGTCTTGGCTCCCTACGGTACTGGTCATAGGCTCACAATACATACCAGGGCGAACACCTTCCATACCACATGCTTTACCGACCATTTTCTGTGCAAGGGTGTATCCTTTGCCCGTATCAGCCGGTTGGATCGGGGTTGCGAAAATCGTTGCCGGAGGCATGCCGAGTGCCGTACGTGCTTTTGCCGTCAAGCCGCGCCCGATGATGAGAGGGATACGTCCGCCTGCACGTACTTCATCTTCGATTGTGTTCGGGCGAAGCGAGAATTTAGCGATTACAGCACCGCCTTTTGTGATGGTTCCCGCACTGCAATCGATGTCGAGTACATCTCCTGTTTCCATTTGAGATACATCGGCTTCGATAGGGAGTGCGCCTGAGTCTTCACACGTTGCGAAGAAGATCGGAGCGATGATGCTACCGATAACGACACCGCCGGTACGTTTGTTCGGGATCCCCGGAATATCATCACCCATGTGCCATTGAACGGAGTTCGCCGCTGATTTACGGCTTGAACCTGTCCCTACAACGTCACCGACATAGGCGATCTGCATCCCTTTTTCTTTGAGTTCGGCGATTTTTGCAATCCCTTCAGGCATTTTAGCTGAGAGCATTGTAGTCGCGTGAAGCGGGATGTCAGAACGGGTAAATGCCGCGCTCGCAGGAGAGAGGTCGTCGGTATTGGTTTCACCCGGGAATTTGAATACGACAACGCTAAATTTTTCTTCTAAAGGTTTTTTGGAAGTGAACCACTCAGCATCCGCCCATGATTGGAGAACCTCTTTTGCGAATGTGTTTGTTTTTGAAAGCTCAACAATATCATTGAACGCATCGTATACCAAAAGGGTATGTTTGAGCTCATGTGCCGCTTCGTTGGCGATAGCATCATTGCTGAGGGCATCGATAAGAGGTTTGACATTGTAACCTCCTACCATTTTACCGAGGATTTTGATTGCCGCGATTTTGTGATCATTGCTGTTGATGTCACTGTTGTCTGCCAAGAATGCTTTTACTTCCCCTTGGACGACTTGGTGCAAAAATGCCGCTTTTACGTGAGCACCGTCATCAACACCCGGATTGACACGTTCTGCCAACATAGTAACTAATTCATCGTTTTTAGAACTCTCTGCCATAATGAGTTCAACAAGAGAAGTAACTTGTTCTTTGGTAAGTGGGAATGGAGGGATCCCCTGAGCTGCGCGTTCCGCTACATGTGCTTTGTATTCGTCCATAAAAGCCATAGTGACTCCTGTGCCTATTAATTTTGAATGATTATATCAGAAGAAAAAAGCTGTTTTTGAATAGTGTTACCAAAGTAAACATTTGTTTGGCGATATAATGGTTTAAATGGGTAAAAAAGTAACAATATTATTTATTTACACAAAAATAAGAAATCGATGTCGAATAAACGCGATGGTGGAAAAGTTACATATGGGTAAAAATGGGGAGATTCTCCACGCAAGGAGAATTAAAAAGGATCGTTTGCGATAATATCGCGGTTCCCTTTGGCATTCGGTGCGGAGAGGATACCGTTGTTTTCGAGTTGTTCGATAAGACGGGCAGAGCGGTTATATCCGATTTGGAGACGTCGCTGCAAATAGCTGATCGATGTTTTTTGTTCACTGAGGATGATGTTTTTAGCCTCTTCATAGAGTTCATCCGTCTCTTCATCATTTCCGCTGCTTCCATTGGATGCAACAATATCCTCTTTGTCGCGTAAAAATCGGCGATCGTATTCGGGTTCTCTCTGATCTTTGAGAAAATCGACCACTTTTTCGATTTCCACTTCGGTGCTCCACGGCGCATGAAGACGGACAAGACCGCTCATCCCCGGAGGGGTAAAGAGCATATCACCCCGTCCGAGGAGCGATTCGGCACCCATACCGTCAAGGATGATCTTACTGTCGATCTTTTGTCCCACTTTGTAGCTGATACGCGACGGTAGATTGGCTTTGATAAGCCCTGTGACGACATCGACACTCGGGCGCTGAGTCGCTACGATCAAGTGGATACCGCTGGCACGTGCCATTTGCGCCAAGCGGGCGATGGAGTATTCGACGTCTTTGCCGCTGGTCATCATCAAATCGGCTAACTCGTCAATGATTACTACGATATAAGGGAGTAGATCGCGTTTTTCGGCTTTTGCTTTTTCATTGAAATTTTCGATGTTTTTGGTACGGGTTTCAGACATCAACTGGTAGCGTCGTTCCATCTCATACACCATGTTATTGAGTGCCGAAATCGCCTCTTTTGGTTTGGTGATAACCGGAGTGAGCAAGTGGGGAATGTCATTGTAGATGGAGAATTCCAACATCTTAGGGTCGATCATCAGCAGTTTGAGCTGATCGGGGGAGTTTTTATAGAGCAAACTCAAAATCATCGAGTTAATACCGACACTTTTTCCGCTCCCTGTTGTCCCTGCGATGAGGAGATGCGGGAGTTTTTTGAGATCGGTGATAAACGGCTTTCCGACGATGTCTTTTCCTAAAATGAGGGTGAGGGGAGAGGCCGCCTCTTGGAAGAGTTTGCTCTCCAGCATTTCGCGCAGATAGATCGTCTCTACCGCTTTATTGGGGATCTCTATCCCTACCACGTCTTTTCCGGGGATCGGAGCTTGGATACGGATAGTTTGGGCTTTGAGCGCCATCGCTAGGTCGTCTTGAAGCCCTAAAATCTTGGAGACTTTGATATTTGCGGCAGGTTTGAATTCAAACGTCGATACGACAGGCCCCGCGTAGGTGCGTACCACATCTCCCTCGATATTGAAGTGTTTGAGCTTTTCGATCAGATCTCGGATTTTGTCATCGAGTTCCGCTTCGTCCACCAACGTTTGTTTTTTCGGAGGATTTTGAAAAAACTCCAATGGGGGGAGCTTGAAGTTTTTTGGCTTCTCTGTTACCCCTTTATCGATTTGTTCCAAAAGTATTTTATTCTCTTCGAGTTCATCGACTACGAGGGCGTGTTGTTTGGACTCTTTAACTTTTTTTGCCATGCTTAGGATGGTAGACTCTTTGGGTGCCTCTATGCTAATAGGCTCAGTATTATCCGTAATGAGCGGCTCTGAAAAGAGATCTTTTTCGGGTTCGACTGCCGGTATTTCCGAGATGATTTTATCGGATTTAGGCGGGATCGTTTCGGGTTGAAAATAGGGGTACTCATCTTCGCCCTCATCGGCGAATGCGATCGGTTCTTCTATCGTATCGGCTTGCGTTTTTGCCTCTTGGGGAACCGGTTTTTGAACTGCTTTAGGGGGCTTTGGGGTTGTAAGGGGCTTGTCCATGTACTCTTTGATCGGCTTGGCAAGCTCCGACAAACTTTGCTCCATCACCAAAACGATCGAGACGGTTGCCATCATGAGCCATAATATCCATAAGCCGAATCCGCCGATATAGACGGCAATATTATCCGCAACGCCTCCAATCAACGAGCCTCGATACTCTCCGCTGACAACCAGTGCCTGAAAAAAGAGGAGGGATACAAACAACAAGGCAAAAACGATACTCATCTCAAAACGGCGGTGGAGTTCTCCGGTATATTTGTACCAATAGAGGAGGGGAACCATGAGAAGCAAAAGATAGGTATAGGCTACGTAACCGAATATATGGACATTAAACGCCGCAAAAGAGGCTCCGTAAGCTCCGATAATCGACGCATCACCGATGATAGTGGCTAGTCCAAGATAAAATAAAATACCGAAGCCGGCAATAAAAAGTATATCGCGTAAAATAGTAGATCCTTAAAACAGGTATGAAAAGTAGGTTAATTATAGCAAAAAAGGGGCTAAAAGCCCATTTTATTGCAAAATGCTACATATAATTGACGAGAGAGAGTTTGGAGACTTTGGAGATATTCGATAAGAGTGCTTGATAATTAAGGCTCAGTTGTTGCAATCTCAATTGAGATTCGGCTATATCGGTGTCAATGACATCGGATTGGAGTTTTTTCGTACTAA
The DNA here is from genome assembly GCF_036279695.1 of Sulfuricurvum sp. GTDB lineage: Bacteria > Campylobacterota > Campylobacteria > Campylobacterales > Sulfurimonadaceae > Sulfuricurvum. Next base: position 22,631 of record NZ_DASUIQ010000014.1, on the reverse strand, counting down.
CGATCAGAAGATCAGATCTCTCAGCGGAAGATTGTAAAACTTGTGAATAAGAACCTGCTTCCGTTTGCAGACGACTGACATGATCACTGAGATCATCCATCATTTGAATACCGTTATGAATACCGAGATTACGCGGGTCTATCGCATCTGAACCGTCTGAGTGTTTTTTACCCTCTTCAACGGAACGGATCATTTTCTCGATTTGGTCAAAAAAATCAGTTTTCGGGTCACGGATGCTGATTGCATTGTTCGCATTGAACATCAACGCCGAACCTGATGTTACCGAATAATCTAAAGAAGAGGCATCATAGAGTGATACGGTAGCTTGCGTAACAGGATTGACTTTATCTTGAAATACCATTCGTCCGGCATGATCAAGGGTAGCCGAGGAGAGGGCATTTGCCGAAGTAATCGCCGTATCGTATTGAGTTGCATTATTGGCTGTCGGCAGGGAGCCGCTCATCGTCATGTTCACAACATCGAGAAGCTGTTGATAGGTTACGTCATCCGCTGCGGCAATAGTGCGGGTCGCATCGGCATTGTAGATATTAAACGGAGTGATCGCAACCCCGTTTACGGTGCCGCTGACCGACGATGCGGCCGCTAAATTGATCTGTATGTCATAAGCAAAGCCGTCGACGTTTTTGCCTTGAAGATTGAGGGTTGTACCTACCAAAGTAGTATTTCCTGAGACATCGATCAATTTGGTAGAGGCGGTGGCGGATGAGTTATCCGATTTTAATACTTGGGAGACATTAGAGAGTAATTTGGCGCCGTCTTGGGTGAAATTAGTACGATCGTAGTTGATCCCCTCGATAGTGTTAGGGGTACCCGTCGGGGTCGTAAAACCGCTTTTTGTGAACTCTTTAATGTATAAACCGGGAGTCGTGATAGCAGATGTCAGAAAGTCGGTAGAACCTGATTGCAGATTATCGATCTCCCCCACAGTTGCGGCATACAAAGCAGCATCAGAAATATTTGCGGCATCTCCCGCGTTGGTATTGTCAAAATCGACCGCACCTACCATATGAAAATCGAGTTTGCTGGAACCGGAGATTTTATCGATGATCTCGATTTGTCCGCGAGAATTGAGAGAAACATTGACTTGATCAGAACCGTATTCATTTTTGATGGCGGTGAGCAAATCATCCACCGTATCTCCCATAGTCAACGAGGTGACATGCTTTTTGAAAGTCGTTCCGTCATTTTTCGTACCTTGGATATAAAAATGAGGTGCATACGAGGTCGTTGTATCGGTATCGGTATCCCCCATCAGATCACGGATAGTATTGTTGCCGGTAATGTACGTTTCTTTTGAATCCGTTCGCGGTGTTGTGGTGTTGTACATAATATCGGGATACAAATCGGTTAAACTCACTTGTGCAACGTTGGAACTGATCGTTTTATTGATTTTGCTCTCATCACCCAAGAAAAGTTTAGATCCGCTGATATTGTATTTTTGTTTGATCCCTGAACCTAAAAACGCATCAAGGTCTTGGTTATTTCCTTGGTACGAACCGTCTGCGGCAATCGGTTTTACCGATGTTGCGGTTCCGGAAAAGAGGTATTGCCCTCCGATAGAGGTATTCGCTAACGTTAAAAGGTGATTTTGAAGACCGCGCAACTCTTTTGCAATCGCCTGAATACTGGTGTCTGAGTGAACGTCATTTGCCGCATTGATCAATTTGACTTTCATCGATTCGATGGTTTTGACAAACTCGCCGATGGTTGTATCGGTTTGTGTCGAGATTTTATAGGCATTTTGCGCACTGTCTTTGACTTGAGCGAGCGTGGTTAATTCATTATCCAAACGAAGAGTATCGACAAATATACTCGGGTCTTCATGGGCGTATTGGATTTTCAGACCGGATGCGATCTGTTTATTGACATCAAATAATTGTCTGTTTATTTTATTATTGTCGCCATATATGTTATTGTAATAAGATCCTGATGTTATTCTCACGTCAAATCCTTTTGCACAAGCTTACTGCATCTAAAGCAATAAAAGTTCCATACTCTATTATCGGCAAAAGTGAAATTTCTATTAGTAAAGTCACTTTTACATATTTTTAAGCAAAGAGTCCCTATAATTCCACCTCTTCACAAGACATGCCAGTGTGGTGAAATGGTAGACACGCCGGATTCAAAATCCGGTGGCGCGAGTCGTGGCGGTTCGAGTCCGCCCACTGGTACCACTCCTTAATCTAAAGCAATCCAGAAAAGTCCACAAAACCCCTAAAATACGAACTTTAACCCAATCTTCTAGTCTATGGCTATCCGCAATAATTCACTACTATCTAAGAATTTTAGGGATAGGATTAGGGATACAAATTTTAAAATATCCCTATCTTTTGAAGAGGTATCTCTATGGCTCGTAAAACTCTTCCACTATCTGACAAAGAAATCAAAAATGCAAAATCTTCTGAAAAAGAGTATAAATTATTTGATGGCGGCGGATTATATCTATCAGTACAGCCAAATGGTTCGAAAGGGTGGCGGCTGAAATATCTTTTTAAAGGAAATGAAAAGCGTATTTCACTCGGAACCTACCCCATAGTTTCTCTATCTGATGCTAGATCAAAGCGTGAAGAGTATAAAAAAGCGATTGCTTCAGGAATAGATCCATCACAAGAGAGAAAATCAAATAAAATAAAATTACAACTAGAGCAAGAAGAAGTTCAAAATACTTTTGAAAATATTGCAAAAGAGTTTTTGGAAAAACAAAAATTACGTCTTGGAGAAAAAACGTATCAGAAAAAAGAGGGACGATTTAAAAATCATATATTTGGTTCTATCGGTTCAAAAAATATTGACGATGTCACAGTTCAAGAGATCCTAGTCATTATTCGTAAGCTCGAAGCAAAAGGGCAGAATGAAACTGCTCACCGTATTTTAAATTTGATTGATCAAGTATATCAATACGGATTGGCTGTTGGACGCGTAAAACATAACATAGCAGCTGATATTAATCCTCGCCTTGCACTGAATCCAATTGTCGTTAAGCATATGCCAACTATCATCGATCCAAAAATTATAAAACTCTTTCTTCAAGGTGTTAATTGCTATAGTGGGACATTAGCGGTCAAAACAGCACTACAGCTTATGCCTTTTGTTGCTCTACGCCCTGCAAACATTCGTGCGGCAGAGTGGAAAGAATTTGATTTTGATAAAAAGATTTGGCGAATTCCAGCAGAAAAAACTAAAATGGGTTCTGAACATTATGTGCCATTGACGGATAGTATGATTAACATTGTCAAGATAATGGAGCCTTTGACGGGACAGGGAAAATATCTCTTTTCTACACAAACAAAAGGAAACGATCATCCTTTGAGTGAGAATACTTTGACGAAAGGGATTCGTATTGTTTTGAAAAACGAAAAGATTGATGCTGATATGGTGAGTCATGGGGCACGGTCTATGTTCAGCACACTGGCTTATGAACATTTTCAGGAGCATAAGATGATTTCAGAAGTCATTGAGCGCCAGCTTGATCATCGGGAACGTAATAAAGTGAAAGATGCATATAACCACGCAGAATATTTGAATGAACGTAGAGCCCTCATGCAATGGTGGAGTGATTACTTGGACCAGTTAAAATCAGAACAATAGTCGTAGCTTTATTAATGAAATATATTGCAATTTGACATATTTTTAATACAATATTGAACAACATTCTACAATACATATAAAATACTCTAATAAGGATCACTATTTATGGATATTTCAAAACATGATTATTTGGAAAAAGTATTAGAATCACACAAGATGAAGCACGTTAGTGATTTTGTTTCTAAACATACGACTATAAGAGACGAAATCAAATCAGAACTTCAATCAAACTATACAGGGAAAGTTTATATTCCAATTAATTCCGGCTCATATGCAAAACATACAGCAATCAATATTAAATTCGATTTGGACATTATCGTGCCATTTAAAAGAGACGCTTTTGAAACTCTAGAAGAAATGTTTGACAGCGTATATGACTTTCTATACGAAAAATACAAAGACAAAGCAACAGTAAGAAAACAAAAAGTTTCAATTGGTTTAGAGTTTTATCCTGATGAAGATGGAGAAGTTATAAACTTAGATATTGTTCCAGGGAGAGAATTAAACCAAGACCAATATTTAGAAGATAAAAAACTAAATTTATATGTAAACTCTTTATACGGTGTATTGAAAGAAAAAACATATATTCAGACCAATATTCAAGCTCAAATTGACCATATTACTGCTAAGCTAAATGAAAGAAAGAAGATCCGCCTACTTAAAGCATGGAAACACCATAATCGTGAAACTTACAAATCATTTTTACTTGAATTACTTGTAATTAAAGCTTTTGACCAAGCAAATATTGATGGTAATTTATGGGAAAAACTCAAAAAAACAATGGAATATATTCAAAATAATGTTAATCAAGAAGGATTCACATTGAAAGATCCTGGAAATAGCGGGAATAATGTTATTGATACTCTAAATACAAATGAGCGCCAAAAACTATCAGATACAATGAAAAGAATTATTGAAAATATTGAAGCAAATGATGACAATATCAAAATATATTTCCCCATAAATGAAAAATTTGAAGAAACAGATACTCAGCGCGGATACGGGATTAAAACGGCGAGTGCATCCGTCTCTATTCCACCCAACAATACAAGATTTGGCTTATAGTAAATTTTTATGATCAATATTGAATTATTAAAAGAAACTCTAAAACGTCTTTCTTTTATCAAGAATATAAATGAGATTAACTGTGAAGATTCAATCATCAGAGGTTCAATAGTAATATTATTTGATGGTTTGAAATCTTCTCTGAATTTTCGTTTTGAAATTTATCCTCCCTATCCATTAAAATATCACGGTTCAGAAAGTATTAAATTTTACAACGAGGATTTAATTGCTATCAATCATGTTATGCAAGATGGATCTATATGCATACACAATTCTCATAATACTGATTTAAAACAAAAAATATTAATGGATTTTGATTCACTCAAACAATGGATTCAAAAATATTATATCGATAAAGAAAAGGATCTTAATTATGAACACATTGTTGTTGAAGAAGGTTTAGTAGAAGAAAAATATTATTCTTATATTTTTACAGATATAGGTTACGCTTTCTCTGAAGGTGATTTTGGACAAGTTAAAATTTTCTTTCTAAATAATACTTTATACAAAGACAAAGAGATAGAAAATTTTCTTGTTCAAAAATTTGTATTCAATAAAAGTGAAATTCCATGTAAGTGGAACTCCCACTATAAAAACATTCAAGCCCAAGATATTGGTTTATTTTACTTTTTTGATAAACATCCTGCAAAAATGAATAAATTTATTTTCAATAATTGGAGTGAGTTTCAAGAACTAGTGTCAAACAAGTTTCTCAATTATTTGTATCAATTTGAACAAAAACACCTAAAACACTTCAAAGGCTATGTTCTACCATTGTTTTTTGGGTATAGAACAGTCAACAATGAAATTCATTGGCAAGTGGCTTTAATAAAAGTTGGAGCGTTTCCAATCAAAGGTGAAGCAGAAGTTTTACTTGGTATTAAAACTGGAAAGTGGAATACCAAGCTGATCAGCTCAGATATTAAGTGGGCTTTAACTAGGGATTCATCTTACAAGTACTTCTTTGGTAGAGGCACCTTAGATAAGTCTATAATAGAAAGCAAAATATTGATCATAGGTCTTGGCGCTATTGGTAGCATGGTGGCCAAAACATTAACAAGAGGCGGTTGCAAATATATTGATATTGTTGATTATGATACTAAAGAGCCTGAAAATGTATGTCGTTCTGAATATTTATTTCAAAGTGGGTTATGTGATAAAGTGAGAGAGATAGAAAGTCTATTAATTGCAATTTCTCCTTTTGTAGAAGTTACAATTATTAAAAAAGAGTATTTTGGACTTATTGCCAAAATGCTATACAAAGACATGGAAGCCAGAAGTCATTTAATTGCAACCCTCAATGAATATGATATTGTCTTTGACTGCACAACTGACAATGATTTAATGCATATAATAGAAACATTTGAGTTAACTGGTCAGATAATAAATATGTCAATTACAAATCATGCACAAGAGCTAGTCTGCGCGTTTTCTCCAAATATTTATAATTTCGTAAATACGCAATTTAGCGAAATATTGAACAATGATTTAGAAGATTTATATGAGCCTAATGGTTGTTGGAACCCAACTTTCAAGGCCTCATATAATGACATAAATACGCTAGTGCAGTTTGCAATCAAACATATAAATAATATCTACAAGAACTCTAAAGAAAAAAATAATTTTGTTATCGGCACTAATGCTGATGAGCTAACCTTAGAAATTAAAGAATACTAATGAAATTTTTCAATCAGCATAAACAAGTGAGCTTAATTGTTGAAGAAAGCCTCATTGCTAAAATCTTTCAAATCGGTATAGAAAAATACCCGCTTGAAACAGGTGGATTTTTAGTAGGTTACTATTCAAATGATTCAATGACTCTCTACATAAAAGATTTATTGTTACCCAGTAAACAAAAAGGCATGGCTTACTTATTTGAAAGAAGTATCGATGGGATGAAACAAGTTTTCAAAAAGCTGTTTGAAGATCAAAAATATTTTTACATTGGAGAGTGGCATACCCATCCAAATGGTTTATCTATGTATAGCTCCACAGATTTAAATGCTATGATAGAGATTGCAAATTGTGAGACTGTCAGTATTACAAATCCAATTCTTTTGATTCTTAGTATTCGCGATAAACAAGTAAATGATTTCTCATTTTATATCTATAACAACAAAGGATTACATCGCTATGAGTAAAATTGATTTAAAAAAATTATTTGAAGGTCTACAAGGTCAAATGGTTTTCCAATTAAGCACTAATAGAGAGTTTATTACTCATCCTGGTTCCAAGGGAGATGCGTTAGAAAATGCATGGATTGAATGGCTAAGAAAATATCTGCCGAATAGATATAGTGTTGATAAAGCTATTGTTATAGATTATGAAGGCAATACAAGTCATCAAATTGATATCGTAATTTATGACAATTGGTATACTCCTTTCGTATTTTCACAAAACGGGTTTCATTATATTCCGGCAGAAGGAGTATATGCGGTTTTTGAAGTAAAGCCAGATATCCAAGGCAATGTTGGCAAGCAAACTTACATTGAGTACGCTGCTGAAAAAATTGAAAGCGTTAGAGCACTCAAAAGAACCTCGACCAATATGATTAATTCAGGGACTAAATTAGAGCCAAGAGGTTTAACTAAAATAATTGGTGGAATCCTTACAAGTACCAATTCTTTTACTCATGAGAACAATGATACTATTAAGAAACATTTATCAGCACAAATAGGTCTTGGAGGTATCGATTTAGGATGTATTGCAGACTATGGTTTTTTCTATGTTGATTATGACGGGCAAGAAGAATACAAGACCTCAGACTTCAATCAAAGAATAATTGATTATTACAATACGAGAAATATCAGAGAAATTATTTTCAGTAACGCAGAAAACTCATTAGTGTCATTTTTTCTTCAACTAACTAGATATATTCAACAAGCAATTGGCACTATTCCAGCAATTGATTTAAATGCTTACGCTAATACTATTGGTTTTACTATTGATCAAGAGTTATAAAAAAATCAACTAAGAATTACTATGTTTATTCAAATACAAATATGATACTTTTATAATGATCGCCAACACGGTAATACCTGCCATAATGGCAAAGAATTTTCCCATCATTGTTAACTGCTTTTATTCTGCTGGCTTCAGTTTAAAACGTATGTTGAACCTTACGACTTATTGGAATCATTTTGATTAAAAATAGCGAGATCCAGTAGTAGAATTTCACGACTTGTTTTCCTATCAAATTACTCATCAATTGTGTGTCTCTAAACTCACGTATGTAATTTAAATGCTTATGATTTCGATCGCCATACATATGCACAAGGAAGCAATCGTTGTTGTCGAATGTTTTGATAACTGTGCCACAATAAGGGCAGAGAGTTTTATCCGGTTCTCCTCGATAGGTAACCATGCGCGGTACTACTTTTCTACCGCACGATGGACAAGTAATCCGATCATCTTTATGTTTGGATTCGTGTACTTTGTTTTGTTTATCCTGTGCAGAAAAAATAAGCTGAATATTTCTTGCACGAAACCCTTTTTGATCTTCGCCCAATTCGAATTCAACATCATCATTCCCCGAGGGGACCGATGGGTGTTTCCACTCACCGATTCGAAAGAATATATCCTCTTTTAACCCATCCGAAAATATAAATCCGAACCCTTTTTCAGCGTTGTAAAATTTAACCGTTCCTCGCATTATATTTATCCAATACTACTTGCAATTCATCGCTTCACGCCCGGCAAACTGATTATTACGCATATAGATCAGATTTACACTGCATTGATTCCCATACGCTTGTCTGCTGCATATTGCAGTATAACCATCGATCGATACTTTCCCCGCGCCGTATTGACTGCATTGTTGTACCAATGATCCTTTAGCGTTTTGGATCGATTGAGGGAGTTTTAGATTAGAATAGACAAACCGTTCATCGGTAATATCTCGTGCTTCATTGTTTTGTACTTTATAGTTTTTGTAGGTTTTATTTCCACCTATCTCTTGTATATTCACCATCTTCATTGTTCCTGTGTCACTGTAGACGGTGGAGAGTAACTTTCGATTACCGATATTGTTTTCACTTTGAGCTCCTAATGGGAGCATTGAAGTTGAGAGAGCAAGCCCTTGCATCTGTATATCCGATACGTCACTTTGATCAATAACGAGGTTGTTTTTTGCATACGTTGGTACCGTATCGGTGAGGAGCATGAATTTAAATGGTTCAAGGCTTCTTAGGATAAACGGATGTTCGATATCAACACATCCCATCTCTCTTTTCATCATCACCGGTTTGCTATAGATATTCGTTTCACCGCCATCGACAATGAGCTTGCCCGAAGCTTCTTCACAGAATGCTCTAGCCATTTCCGTTTGACTTTTAAACGGAGAATACTTGATGAGATATTTATTCCCTTTTTGTTCCGTTACATACTCGGCAAATAGTGACTCAATCGTTTTAGAGATCTTCGGTTTGGCGAAATTATCCGCCGCTACCGCTTCGCTAAACGTAACAACCATAGTGTCGGGATAGCGTTTGGTTTTAGCCGTATAGATGGTTTTACCGGTATCGATCGATTTACATGTCGTGTCATAGTAAAAGTTCTGCGGCCTTAGAGCATCAGTATCGGCGATGAAACCTCGTTTGAGACGCTGATCGCTAAAGAACTCTCGAAAGTCACTGCGGGATTTAACAAAGAAGTATTTATCTTCGGGTTTGAGTTGAGTATATTTGTTTCGCTGTTCGCTTGAAAGCGCTTTGACTTTAGCATGATCAAGGCTGTGTGCCTCTACCGTATCGCCGAAACTGTCTTTGATTGTAAAATAGACATCTCCTCCGTATGCGAAGCACTGACGCTCCAGCATATCTTTAGCATCTTCACTTCGGGTTTTATAGGTTATTCCCCCTCCTATAAGGGGAAGTTCTTCAATCGGTGTAACTACTTCAATGGTGTTGGACGCATCGGTTGTTTTTACTTCGATCTTCATCTCTTTCATTCCAGCGATAAAGGAATTAGAAATGGGTTGCTGATCGGCGTATAACGCGGTACTTAGGGCTAAGGTTATGAGTATATTTTTTGAATTCATAGTGCAGTTTTTTCCTTTCTTTTTCTGCTTACATAGCTATTACTATTTGTGTGAAGGAGTATAACATAAGTACACTCTAAATAGTAATTACTAATTATTTGGAGCCGCATTGAGAACACTGGAAGATTTGAGCCAAGAGGATGTTGATGAGCTGTATCGACGTATCGGAAGAAACGTTAAAGCGCTTCGTGAACTCAACGGTTTAACCCAGCTTGATCTCTCCTATGCGATGAACCTCAAATCCCCTGGTCTTATCTCTCAAAGTGAACTCTATCTGGATAAACAGCACTTTAATATCAAGCACCTCTATCAGATCGCCCATATTCTCGAATGCGACATCACCGATTTTTTTAAAGTCGATTGACAATTGATCCATACTCTAAGCGATTGAACGCTGTAAGTGAGATCGTTTTGGGGTTGAGTGTTTTTTTCGCTCCCCCTGATAATAATCCGACCATTCACTGCTTTTTTCATCATTGCACGCGGTGAGCATCAGCAATACCGGCTCATCGTCAGTGTTGGTCGTGTTCGTAAAAATATAGCTGTGCCCAAGATAGAGATAGCGAACACATCCGTTATCCAACGTAAAGGACTTACCACCCCGTACGATCGACTCGGCATAACGCTCCGCCGTAGTCTTGGATTTAATACCGAACCGTTTTTTTAGACGTTTTAATGCATGGTTAGTAAGGACAATAGTCATCTTATCCTCCGTAGGTGTTCATGAGCAGTGCATACAGAGCACCGGAACCAAACACGATCACATCGATCAGGACCAATACCCCCGCGATACGTTTGATTTTAATCATCATGACTGTACCCTTCGCAAGTGCTTATCCCATGACTGCTGCCACAGTTGTGCAAATCAGATCCATAAGGGTTGCCGCAGACGTCCATATTCCCCATCATCGGTAAGCCGGTAGCCGGGTTAATACTCGTCCCTTGGTAGCTTTGGTGATATCCAAACGAATTCTCGTCTTGGATGAACGGATCGCTGTCGTTGATAAAGCTGTGGTTGTTCTGCTTCCACGTCTTCGTAGTAGATAATGACGCTTTGTAATTTAGGAACATGCGGATAAATAGATAGACCAGTGCAATCAATACTAATAGTTTTAGCATCTTCTTTCCTTTGTTGTTTCATTGTTGTGTGAATCTTTCTTTGTGGTGCCGGAGCGATTAAAACCGCTCCAACAGATTTCTCACCCACGGAGTCTCTCTATGGGTGAGGAGATAGCATAGCAAAGCTCCCAGCAGCACACCGACAATGCTTTGCAGATAATCGGTGAATGTTTGGGCATGCCATGCTAATACAAATGCGGGGAGGTAAAATCCTCCCCAGATGATGAGCCGTTTCATAGTTCGCTCTTTTTTATCGATAGCCCTTACGTGTTTATAGCTCTAATAGCTTCTCATAGGCTCTGTATGCATCGAATCGGTTCGAATAGACCTCTGTTATGGTTCGCTTCGCTCTTGAGCGTAGAAGGCTTCCATACGTGCGGATGAACAGACTCTCTCCAAAGAGGTTATCGATCAGTTCGATACGGTAGTAGCGTAAACGGTTATTGACCGCTCTGCTCAGGGTTGTTTGCATAAGGGTGATTATGGGTGTTTGAATTCAAACGTTTCCCGATCAAGCCGGCGATGCCGATAAAGACCAACGAGAGCGCTGCGATTAATACCGCTTGTCCACTTTCCGCTGAAGGGGTTTTCATCCAATACCCGGATGCGATACCGCAGCCGATTGCAATGATCAAATAAAGTGTTTTAGAGTTTTTCATGATCTTCTCCTTTTTTTCTAATAGGCAGTACAACAGCAAAAAGGGTATCGTTGTAACCAATTCCTATTTTTTCGAGTTCACCGGAGGAAAGTTTTTCCAGCACTGTTTCGATATTGGCCGCAAACTCTTCGTACGCATAAATCTCGCTTCGTGTATAGGTTTCGGGGATATCTCCGACAAAGTCCATCCACTCTTTTAGTTCAGGATCGGAGCTGTAGTCTTTGGCAGCCAAGTCTGCTCCGCGTACCCATTTTTCTGTCTCTTCAAGCTCTTGGTTGATTTTTTCCAATCGCGCAGCATTGCTCTTTACTTTTGCATTTCTCATGTATAGGGCATACGCCAACACAGCAATCAGAACAATAGTAGTAATCCATACGAATATATTACACATTTTTCTCTCCTTGATCAATAGGCTCTTTTTTCTTCCCATAGGATCGAAACAACACTATTGTCATTATGATCAGCCACAATGTAAAAAGAGCCAGTGCGGCCATCAACCACTCAGTAGCGATACACGCCGGTATCTCTCTCAAAGGAACTTCACACTCATCTTCCAATAGATCGATCCCTTGATCAGCTTTAAACGCATAGTGCTCTCGTACCTCCCATCCATTTGTGTGGGAGATCAACACCGGTTTAGCATGCTCATCACGGCAGATAATCTCTTGGCCTTGAGTAAACTGATTTTCAAAGAAGGCAACTCGATCGGCTCTGGAGCAGATATCATTACCCCAGTAAAGCATCACTAAAAGGATATTTCCAATCCCTATCCATAAGAACCGTCGCTCAAACATCCCTGCCAGAATGATAAAAAGGACAATAAAGGCAGAAACTCCGATCATCTGAAAATCAAAGGTGTTCATTCTCTCCCCCTTGTTTTTCCATCAATTGCAATTTCAGCTTCAACTCTTCGATCTGAAGGCTTTTTAAGCGCTGATGCTCGATCAGCACTATGACACTGTCAAGTTCGGCTTCTCGAAGATGCCCACTCACTTCCCCTTTGAGCTTGGCGTAGTGCGGAGCATTCCAAACACTCTCCTGACCTCCAAATATAATTCGCTCCATCTCATCGCCTCTAGTGTGAAATGCTATACGCTCATCGATGAGGGCAACGAGTTCTTGGTTGCCAAGCGGTTTTTGTCGTCTGAGGGTATAAAGGATCAACCCTGCGCTTGTGATACACAATCCAACTATAAGTACACTCATTACAAAATTCATACTATTTCTCCGTTCTATTCAAGGAAGAGCAATCAAAGATCACTCTTCACAACATGACTTCGCTTTGTGCGAAATCAGACATCAGAAGATCCTCCTCTGATTGGGCCTTTTTTTACAATTCGACAGTGGCAAAAATCTGATCAGGATCTTTGGCTGTAAGTGAAAAGAGTGCGTTAGTCTTACACGGCTCTTTTCCAAAAGGTGAGAACGTTCTCGGTCGCGACTGGGGAAATTTTAGCAGTGAATCAGGAGAAATTCAAGAGATTTTTATTCAAAACTTTTAGACATAAAATCTCAGTAAATAGGGGAAATTAGTGGAATTGTTTTTGTCTAAAAGTCAAGAGGGTTTTTATCAAAATTTATAATAAATATATCCATAAGTTCTGATAGCTTTTTTCGAGCAATAAATGCGATAACTGACGAATCTAAATTCATCATTGAAGAATAGATTTTATTTGTTACTAGGTAAAAATTATTTAATAAAAAGTCGACTAATTCATTTTGATCAAAATGATTTTTATCGATTTGTTGTTTCAATAAATCCATAAATAGTTCTTTTTCTTCAAGTGACAATGATGGTGAAAAAGTTTCAATGTTAAGTGGATCAAATAGCTGTGATTTAGTTTTGGACATAATATTTTTTAAAAATTCAGTACACATTTCTTCAATATGTACTCTGCTTAGATCAAATGCATCCATATTATTGATTACGGCGAATTTATTTGTTGTCAAGTCCTTTCGATATTTGAATTCTCTTTCGATTTCCAATAATGAATGTTTATCATTTTGCAAAAAACATTGCTCGGCAATTGTTTTAAACTCATCAATAGAACCATATTCATTTTCCATATTTCTTAACCATTGATCAAATTCATTTGCTGCAATTACATTATTTCTTCCTATTTCTAACATTTGATCGATTTGGGAATCAATTTTTTTTCTATATCTTTGTTTTGACCTCTCAGCTGTAGATGTCTTTGGATCAAAATATAGAGTGTAGTCACCATGTCTTTCAAATATTTCAAGATTTTCGATAGGAATACGTGTAAAGGTATATTCGAATAATTTTAAAGAATCAATATGCCCTTCATTTTCAAGAATATTTATAATATTTTCGAGTCCTTCAATCGATAGCAATCTAAAAAACTTTTCGTATGGTTTCAATTTGCTGATTGGCTTGTCTAAGCGTTTTCGAGCATTTCTTTCAGCCACTCCAAATAGCTTTTCATACAACCGCAAGCGTTCTTGATAGTCTTGCCACATGTTTTAACCTTAAATAAAAATTATGACGTTTTTGTCATAATTTTACAGTTTTTTAGATAAAAAAAACTTCATAATTGTGCAATCCAAATCGGATTAATTCATTACACAAGGATTCATATGGATCAGGAAAGACTCGTTCGAATATCAGAGGTACAACGGCGTGTAGGGCTAGGCAGAAGCACTATTTGGTTGTGGATCAAACAGGGACGCTTCCCAAAAGGAAAAAAGTTGTCATCAAGTGTGACGGTATGGCATGAATCGGAGATTAGAGCATTTATCGCAGGAAACTGGAATGTTCAATAATGAAGTAGATGAAGAGACAGCGGCAACTATCTCTTCAGAAAAAGGTTCTGACGAAAGAACTAATGGAGTATACAACAATATCGTTTGGGAAAAAATATTGACCAAGCAATATTATCAAATTGTACGCTCATTTGACAAAATTACGCAAGCAAGTATGGATAGTATTGTGTTAAGCATATTGTGTGCATTGCCGGCGCTATGCAGCGGTGCAACAGTTAGTCAAGAAAAAGATGCAAAAGGGCGACCGATCATCTTGTTTTTCGCCTATTTCGCACGGTCTGGCATGGGAAAATCGGTCTTGGCCAATACGGTACGTAAATACATGCTGTTTTGGCTGGATGATTTTTATACCCAAGAAAACAAGAAATCTAAAGATAGTGTTTTTCCGGATGTGTTTCTGGATGCTGCTTCGGCTGAGGGATTTGAACAATCCATTTTTGTCAAAAGTGCAATTCATTTCTTTGTGGATGAGTATGGGAAGCTTTACAGAGCTTCTAAAAACGATACCGTTAAAGCTAGCTTACTGAGAGCGCTTATGCAGATATTTGACTCAGGCGTGTTGATTACACGAAAGCTCAAAGATAGTAAGCGTTCTCAACATCTGATGGTACAAGGCATGGGGCTATATGCTGCAAGTACGATAGGCCCATCAAACCTCACTCAATCGGATATGAGAGACATGATCAGTGATGGTATGCTGAACCGATTTTTAGTGATTTTTGGCGAATTCAAAGAAATTCCTATCCGCCAAGAACTATCAAAAAATGATGCAGAATCGATAGAACGCTTCGCGCGCACTTTTCATGAGTATGCGTCTGAAAAATCATTTTATTTGGGACATGAAGCTACAGAGATTTATCAGCAGTTTCATCAGTCAATTAATCAACGATTTCGACAAAAATACGACATGTATGACGATACGGCTGGGTTTGAAATCAGACTTTTAACGATTGTGCAGCGAATCGCAATGCTATTACAAGTATGCATCAATATCGAAAACACTTCACCGCACATCATCGAAATCAGTGGAAATGCTATGGGACGTGCTGTCCAAATGCTGAATTATCTGCATCAAAAACACTTTCAGAAAGTGCTTTTGTATGCGCAGGAAAAAACAACTGGAAAAGCAACACTTGAAGAAAAAATCAAAAAACAGCTGAAAAAAGATGAACCTCAAGTATTACGTACAATTGTACGTAATGTAAGTCCTGCTAAAACTGACGAAGTACGAGATATTTTAGACTATCTTGTAGAAATAAATTGGGCGAAAAGAGACGGCGTAAATATCTATTCTAAGAATGGAACCGACACCGACAGAAGTGCATAAATCCCAATAATATGGGATTGAAGAAATGTTAATTAGCAAAAGTTGTATACCGACATTAGCTGACATTAGTCGGTTGTGTCGAAATTTATGAATACCCATCTGCCGACATTTTTATCCCGAATCTAAGGGAGTTATGAGGTTTTGTCGGTTGTCGGTGGATAATTTAGAAGGAGACGAAATGGAATTAAATGAATTAGAAAAAACGATTGTTGCAATAACGTTACTAAGTGCAGATGTGCGTAAAGAAAATATCCGTTGGCTCGCTAAGCAAAACAGTCTTATGGTCTATGAAGTCTTTAAACTAAAGAAAAACCATTTTCATAAACTTAAAGCTGGTGGTGTCATTACTGATTTGATTTTGATTGAAATGATTGCATTTGTCTTTGCGATTAAAGAGTTGATTGAATCGACAGAACTTCAAAATAAAAAGAATCGTTCAAACGATTTAACTGGATTGAGGAAAATAGCACGAAATCAGGCAAAAAAATTCAAAAAAGTTAGAAAAACACCTAAGCGTGATCTATTGATGAATTTACACAATAACATCATTACTTGGATCGAAGAAGGAATTTCTGACCGTGGGATTGCTAATTTGATTTATAAAACCAAAAAAATTCAAATATCTCATACAGAGATTTCGCGTTTTCATCAAGCGTTAAAAAAGCAAAAACATGTTGAAAAATAAAGCTATTTTAATACCCATAACTTCTGATATAAAGTGTCATTTAATGGTGCTTTTTGAAGCAAATAAGTTAGCCAAACGATATCAATTGAGAGAACTATATTTCCATTCAAAAATTGTTGCTCAATCATGGGATGAACTAGTTGATTTTGTGTCAATTTTTGATGCATTTAATCGAAATTCACTTATCGGTAGTATGGATTATCATGTAGGTGAAGTAAGGTTTAGATTGGTTGCAAATAAAGACAAACCACCTAAGTTAAATGCTTTTATGTATCGTTCAGGTCAAGAAGCTTTGAATTGTCATTACTCAAAATATGAAACATTGTTGATTGCCAACAAGCTATCAAAAATTATTAGTAAGTTGGATTTGGAGGTTCAGCATGTCTAAATATAAAATGCATTGGTTATATGAACTACACTTAGATACTGTACTAGAACAGTATAAATATGGATTGGATGAAGAGATGAAAAAAGATCTTTTTGAATTTTCAACATCTAAAGAAGTGATTACGATTTACTATGAAACAGCACGCAAAATTTATTATCGTCAACCTATGATATGGGTTGAATGGATAACGAATTATAAAATAAAAAAAATATTAAAAAAGACATCGATTATCAATGTATCACGTATCCTTGCAAAACAAATGTGCGAGCGTTCAACAAGGTTAGTGTTTAAAAATTGTCGTTGTATTCATGAAATTGTCTAAAAAATTGTAAAGTGATGTGTAAACTTGATGTAAAGTTTTGTGTAATTTTAACAAACATATAGAATGTAAAGTTTATGCAATTAAATTCCCTTTATACCGAAGTTTGTAGAGGAGCAAAAACTCCAGAAGGAAACGGGGTAAAAACGGTGCATCATGCAGTCCAGTAAAGTGCGCCTTGCTGCACTTTACAAAAAATCTTCTAAAATTTCTCATATTTAATTTTTTGAATCTCGTTGTGGTAAGTGTAGCCTCGTCTTGGAAGCAGGCATCGGTTCGCTCAGTTATTGATCTGCGCTTTATCGGATTATTTAAAATCAGACCAAACCCGTTTCCGATTTTGGGGTAACAAAATTTATAACGACTCAACATCAAACCTATGACAGAGATAGGAATAAACGAATTCAATTACAGAGACAAACATGAGAGGATCAGTCGACTGGCAGAGTGCCGAATTGGTAAAAGCAATTTTCGTAGAAGGTACTAAAAAAGAAGAACGCATTGACCCGTGTCATCCTAATCATAACTGTGTATCAAGTTTTATGACGATGGTAACGTATCGATCCGTTTGGAACAACGCTGGGCACTGGATGAAAGAATTTTATAGCATTAAAGATTTTGAACAAATTACTGCCGAACATATTGAAGCCTATATGCTTTATAAAATTGAATATTACCCGTCAAAAGCCTATCTTGAAAAAATTTCAGCAGCTCTTGGAAAACTTGAAGTTGCTCTCAAACGTTATGCACAACAAAAATACGGAGAACCGCGTAATTATGATTTTGGAGTACGCCAAATTCAACTCAATTTAGCCAGGAATCTAAATCGTGTGTATGATGGATATCACAGTCGGATTTATAAAGAACCGGAACAATTGATTGCAATGCTTGCAAACCACAAACATAGGTGCGCAGCGCATGTACAATTACATGGACTGGCAAGGGCAGAGGGGTGCACGTTGATCCGTCCTGAACAGATGCATGGGTATCATCATGATCCGATCACTAAAAAAGAGATTGGAATCATCCAAACCAAAGAGAAGGGAGGCAAGATTGGTGATGTATTTGTTGATGTCGACACGTATCGACAAATCGAGAAAATCATCAATCAAGAAGGACGATTTAAAATCAACTACAAAAGTTATGCGGAAGATATCCGAAATGCTTGTGCGATATTGCAGATAGAGTGTCATGGATCACACGGATTTCGCTGGACAGGGGCTCAACGCAGAGTTCGAGAGTATCAAAGGGCAGGGTATTCTTATGAAGAAGCACTTCAAGGTGTTTCATGGGAAATGAAGCACTTCAGAAGCTCGATAACAGAACATTACCTAGGATGATATTAATTAATAAAAGGAAATGAATTATGGATAATGTGATTACAGAATCAATAGAAACGGTAGCAATACGCTTACAGGAATATGTGAATGATAACTTGGACCGTCCGTTCGCATTATATGTGTATGAAGAGATTGTATTTCTATTTACACGTCCTTTTTTGTGTAGATATAATAAAAGCGATTTTACGGATGCCATAGAGGAACAAAATGCATTAGCTGAATCGATTCAAATCTACTTCGATGATGAATTTGGAATCATATTTCCTATCGATATTACGATTGAAATTGTAAAAATACTTTCATATTGGAGTGATCCTGAAAATGGATACGAATGATGTTGTCAAATAGCAATCGATTGGTCAGTGTTTTTCGTTAATGTCAATATTCGATCAACCCATACAGGTTTAATGCCGTATTCGGTACTCATCGGACGTAAATAGTCATTTTTGACTGCGAGAGTACGGTCGATAATGTCACCCGCATTTCGAATATTGAACTCATCGGCGATTTTAATCAAATGTTTGCGGTTGATTTCACTCACCGGTTTATAATCGAACAGCATCTGATGTTTTGGCGATGGGGCAAATGTCAGATCATAGGCGGGTGCCGCTCTCCATGTACCGTTTTTATCCATGAGATACGAGAAGTTTTTGGAATGATCATCTCTATTGGCGAAAACAATGTTAAAGATCATGATTCGATACATATTTTCCATATCCGAATGGGGAATGTTGAGTTTCAATCCGACTCGGAAAAGATTGCTATAATCAAATGTCGTTTCAGCGGGATTATGATGCATGAGCCCTGAGAGGGAATGCATGTGCAATCGTTCTACATTGTCATTTTGTTTCAGAATGTCGAATCTCTCTACTGCAAAATGGATACCGCCGTTGCCGTCTTCGATCAGGTAGGTATCAGAGATTGTGATTCCGCATTTGCGCGCGAGGATGGCGTATATATATTCCGTTACCGTTTTTGAAAGATTAAGTTCATCGTAAAACGTTTTAGATTGCGGTTCACGAGTATAGAGTAAATTATCGAATTTCACGATCGCGTGGACGAACCCATTCGGTAATGGGTCACTTTTTTTGCCGACATACATACTTTTTTGATCTGGATTCAATCCGACGATCGCTTTGGGTTGAGCACCGCCGGCTGCCGAGTTGGATAGGGCGATGATTTTTTCAAGCTCAAATTCACTTTCACCGAAGAGTGCTTTTTTGGTCTCTTCGTAGAGTTCTGCCATCTGAAAAATAGCTTGAGTATTTTTGGAGCGCTCATGCAATTTTTCTGGCTCGTAAGTTAGTGCTCCCATCGTATTGCTGCCAAGAATTTGTAATTTTTCAATAGTTGTCGGACTCTTTTTAAAATGACGGATAAAAAACTCTTCCAAAAAAGTGTTCCCATATTTTCCCGGTAAGCTGTCACTTATAAGTCCAGGTAGGCCGTATTGGTGCTCAAGATGAGAAAAATTATACGGTTCACCCATCTTCGTGATTTTAATCGGAGAGAACGGAAGCGTATTCGTAGGATTCATGATGAAATCATAGGTTCCCTTATCGTTCTCGATAATTTTGGCTACGGTTTCACCCCATGCTTTGACTATAAGTGTATCATTTACCATTTAATCGCCTTTCTAGGCAAAAGAATCGATTCAAGTTCTTCGATGCGTCCGAGTCTTTGCATGATGATAATAAAATTTTGAAACGAGATCTCTCCACTTTGTTCGAATCGCATATAGGTTCCAAAGGGTATTCCGGAAAATTCGGCAAACTCTTTTTGGGTCATTTTGGTAGCTTTTCGTAATGCTTTAGCTCTGCGACCTATTTCGTGTGCTATTTCTATCGAAGAATGGAGTTCGAAGGTGTCCATGGTGAAACCTCTAATCAAATATGATTAAAATTGTACCATTTATTTAATATTTAATCAAATATGATTTATATGTCTAATGTTTTTATGAAATTCTTGATTTCTTTGTCGAATAACCTCAAATCTAACTATCCGTACACTGCATAATTCCGACACTGTTTTTCGTATGGATTATTGCAGCTTTTTTTTGCTTTAAAAGCAGGGTAGGTCAGAGTGTACGAAAAACACTTGTTTTACGATGCTTATGGTTTTAAATAATTTATAGATACATGATGATAACTTTAAGATTAATATGGATGACAACATAATAGCCTATTCATCTGAATGGCAATTGTATGAAAAAGATGCGGTTGGTTGACTCAAGCATTTGTAGTATTTCTTTTAAATATCTATCTTTATAAAGTAAAAGTTTTTATTTAGGTTTAATAACTATCATAGTGATATAGTGTGTAAATATATTGCAATATATAAAAACACATAAGGATCTAAAATGAAAAAAGTTATTCTTACAATAACTCTAATCAGTCTTGTATCACTCTATGCAGCAGAAGCTGTCAAACCTGTACCAACTACTGGTCCGGGAGAAAAAACCCAAGTTGAAAAAAATGTGGTCAAAGTCGAAAAAGTAGAGAAAAAGTCAGAAACACAAGTTAAAAAAGAAGCTCATAGAGCTGCTGATAAACTTTAATACGATCTCAAGGGGATAAAATGTTTAAGAAAATGCTTTTAGGTACTTTGATAAGTACAGTTGCATTCGCTGCCAATCAAGCGGAGTTGAATGTAAATAACCATGATCTTGAAGGTCAAGTTCGACTTGATATGAAACAAATGGGATTTAGTTCTCTGGAAGGCTCTTATATCGGAGCACGTATCTTGAACGGCGATGAAAGTAACAGTGACCGCATTAACAATACCGATCCATTGATGGAAGTATCGTTTATGGTGCAACGTCCGGTAGAACAAGTCCCCGGTTTGGCTATAGCACTTGGAATTAAAGGTGAATATACCAAGTTTGACGGTGATAGATACGCAGCAATCCCGTTAGGAATCGAAGCGGATATGAAACTTCCGTTTATTGAAGTCCTTCCATTGTATGTCGGTGGAGCGTTGTACTATGCACCATCGGTACTATCATTCCAAGAGGGTGACGATTATTTAGAAACGCGTCTCCATTTTGATGTTGAACCGATAAAAAACGGTCGGATTGAAGTCGGCTACCGTATGATTGACACCGATGTTAAAAACAGAGATGTAACGTATAACGATGCGTGGTATTTAGGAATGCGTATCGATTTTTAACCTTCCTTCCTTTTGGCACATTGATGATTAATGTGCCAATACAACCAATTCACCCCATTTCACTCTTAAAATCAGCCATAAATACAAACATATTTTGTTAATTTGCATTAATAATAAATACAAAGCTTAAAAATATAAAGAATGGTCATACTGTTAATGATCGTAATAAAATGTTTATTTACGATAATTTATAATTTAAAGCGGGGTTTATTATGAAAGTTTTGAAACAATATTCTAATCCGTTCATGTGGCTTAGTATTCTAACGTTGAGTATTATCATAATCGGATGCGGTGGTAGTGGTAGTGTTATTGATAACACGGTTTCGATTGCCCCTAGGGTTATTTCTACCAATCCCGGCAATAGCGCCACGTCAGTAGCGCGTAATCAAAGTATAACGGCTACTTTCAACACGGCTATGGATCCGGCTACCCTTATATCGAGTACTTTTACAGTAACCGGACCTGGGTCTACAGCTGTTGCGGGAACGGTTACCTATACGGGTACAACTGCTGTTTTTAATCCGACCGTAGATCTAAACAGCAGTGTGCTCTATACTGCGACAATTACGACCGCTGCCAAAAGTATTGCCGGTATCGCCCTTGCCGCCAATTATGTTTGGACATTTACAACAAGTGCACTGTCTGATGTTACTGCACCGGATGTAAATTCTACGAATCCGGACACTAATGCTACAGGGGTATCAATCAATCAAAATATTACGGCTACGTTCAACGAAGCTGTTGATCCAGCTACGGTAAACACGACTACTTTTACATTGAGCGATGGTGTAACCCCGATTGCTGGTATTGTGAGCTATATGGGTACTACCGCGACCTTTAACCCGACAAGTAATCTGAATGTTGACACCAATTATACGGCAACCGTTACTACGGCTGTCCAAGACTTAGCCGGTAATGCCATGTCAGTCAATAAAGTGTGGATATTTTCTACAGGAACAACGATAGCAAACGGACCGGATCCTGTTAACCTCGGAACAGCAGGCAATTTTGTCCTTCTTAGTAAATCGGGCATTTCAACTACCGGTGCAACAAGTATTACCGGAGACATCGGTGTCAGTCCTATCGATGCAACTGCATTTACAGGTTTTTCTAATTATACCCTTGCTGGT
>NZ_DASUIQ010000013.1:0-10984 GCF_036279695.1 Sulfuricurvum sp. | reverse complement strand
CTCTTCATACGTTCCTTTGAAATCGGTATAGCTTCCATCCGCATGAAGTTCGATAACGCGTCCCGCAAATGCATCGAGCAACTCACGGTCATGACTCACACAAACGACATTTCCGTCAAATTCGTACAATGCTTCACCGAGTGCGATAATCGCTTCGAGGTCGAGGTGATTGGTCGGCTCATCGAGAACGAGGAAATTTCCCCCCTCCAGCATCATTTTGGAGAGCATCATACGGTGTTTTTCACCCCCTGAAATTTTCTCAATACTTTTTTCTTGCTGTTCACCGTTAAAGAGCATACGTCCCAAACAGTTACGAATCTCTGAAATTTCACGTTTTGGATCAAATGCGCGAAGCCAATCGTAAAGCGTTTCGCTCCCTTTGATACGGTCAGCCGTGTCCTGAGGGAAATAGGTCGGCTCAATCGTCGCACCCCATTTCACACTACCGGCGGTCGGTTTGATCTCTTCCATGATGATTTTAAGCAAGGTCGATTTACCGACACCATTACCGCCGATGACAGCAATTTTTTCACCCGGAACGATTTTGAGATCGATATTTTTGAGCACTTCCAAATCATCATAGTTATGAGATACACCGATGACATCGAGCGCTTCATCTCCCATTTGGCGTTTGGCTTTGAAAACGATACTTGGATCACGGCGAGATGATGGTTTAATGTCATCGATCGTGAGTTTGTCGAGCTGTTTCTGACGGGAGGTCGCCTGTTTCGCTTTCGACGCATTGGCCGAGAAACGGCGAACGAACGCTTCGAGTTGCTCTTTCTCTTTGAGTTTTTTATCACGTTCCAACTGCGCTTGGTTCGCCATAACGGTAGAGGCGAGATACCAGTCATCGTAGTTTCCGGTAAATTCACGGATTTTTTGGAAATCGACGTCGAGGATATTGGTTACGACGGCATTGATAAAGTGACGGTCATGCGAGATAACGACCATCGTCCCCTCGTGACGTTGAAGCTCGTGTTCCAACCAACCGATGGTATCGATATCAAGGTTATTGGTAGGCTCATCGAGGAACAAAACGTCCGGTTTCGGATAGAGAACCTGTGCTAACAAAACTTTGAATTTTTCCGATGACGGGAGACTCGACATCAAATCATTGTGATTCTCAGCAGGAATTCCCACGTTTTCGAGAATTTTCGCGATCTGAACGTCGTATTCGTAGGTCGGATCTTCTTCACAGCAGATCATCTCAAGCTCTGCTAGACGATCATTGACTTTATCATCTTCAAAATCGCCGTTAGCATACAGATACTCTTTCTCTTTGATCGCATCATAGAGACGTTTGTTCCCCCACAATACCGCATCGGCAATCGTGAACTCTTCAAACGCGAACTGATTTTGTCCTAAAACACCCACTTTGAGACCCGGTTCGATGGAGATGTCCCCCTCATACTCTTTGATCTCACCGCTGAGAATTTTTAGGAATGTTGTTTTTCCGGCCCCGTTGGCACCGATAAGCCCGTAACGTTTATTACGGTCGAGTTTGAGATTGATCCCCTCAAATAAAATCCGGCTGCCGAAGCGCATTGTTAATTTTGTGACTTGTACCATTGCAAAACTCTTTACATAAAAATTACGCGATTATATCTAAAATCAGATTACTATACGGCTAAGGGAAAAAGTCTGAATTTGTAAAGTTTTAACATGAGTTTTGGTTAATTATAAACATACAATTATTTTTAACATTCCCATAAGATTGTAAAAGCTAAAATGTGTCTAAGGATTATGCTGGTTATAGTTCGATTTTTCCACGGAGTACAATGTGACACAAATTTATGTCGGGAATATTCCCTACGGCAAAGACGAAAACGATTTGAAAGATCTTTTCGGACAATACGGTGAAGTTAGTTCAGTTAAATTCGTAAATGACAAAGAAACAGGTCGCTTCCGCGGTTTCGGTTTCGTTGAAATGGCGAACAAAGACGAAGCTGACAAAGCGATCACTGCCCTTGAAGGTAACGATTTCGGCGGACGTACACTTCGTGTTAACGAAGCGCGTCCACGTGCTCCACGCCCTCCACGCGATCGCTGGTAATCACATACATGAAGCCCTTTCGGGCTTTCATGCCTCTTTTTTCCTCTCAACTCGTTTTACCCTAAAATTTTAGTATTAAAAGATACCTTATGACCTACACACTCACCGAACCGTATATCGAACTGCACAAACTGATTAAACTTTTAGACCTTGTCGACACCGGCGGTCAAGCCAAAATGCTCATCGAAAACGCTCATGTTTACCGCAACGGAGAAGTCGAAACGCGCAAGCGGGCAAAGATCACCAAAGGGGAGACGATTACGATCGGGGATGTCGTTATCGAAGTCATCTGAATCCATTGTTATTTAATGGAGTTTTCACTATAATTCCTGATCTTATTTAACGGCTCACCATAAGGTTCAAAAAACGCTATGAAAAACACAAAAATGATGGTTGTCGGTTTTGTGAGTGCGGTAACGATCAGTATCGCCCTCTCCTCATCGCTATTAGCAAAAAACAATACGCCCGAATCTTCCGAAACCTCTATTGAAGCCTCCCGTCTTCAATCCTTAGCCAAATTTACCAAAGTTTTAGGGATCGTCGAACAGTACAATGTAGACGGTCTAACCGTCGATCAACTGATCGACAAATCGCTTCAGGGGATGCTCTCAAATCTCGATGCCCACTCCACCTATATGGATAAAAAAAGCTACGATAATCTTAAAACCCAGACCGACGGTGAATTCGGCGGATTGGGGATAACGGTCGGAATGCGGGATAACGCTCTCACCGTTATCGCTCCCATCGAAGGGACTCCGGCCGATAAAGCGGGAATCAAAGCGGGCGACATTATCCTAAAAATAAACGATAAATCGACCCTTAGCATGACCATTGACGATGCCGTCTCTTTGATGCGAGGAACCCCTAAAACTCCGATCGATATTACTATCGTCCGAAAAGGGGCAGCCGATCCGATCAAAGTTCACATCATCCGTGAGATCATCACGGTAGAGTCGGTTTATACCCGCACCATCGGCGGAAATATCCTCTATATCCGAGTCACCAGCTTCGATAAAAAAGTAGCGGCCGATGTCAAAAAAGCGATCAAAAAACACGGCGATAAAAGCAAAGGGATCATCTTAGACCTTCGTAACAATCCGGGCGGGCTCCTTGATCAAGCGGTTGATTTGACCGATCTATTCGTGGACGAAGGGATCATCGTTTCCCAAAAAGGGCGCAATAAAGCGGACGATGTCACCTACAAAGCGACCAAAAGCAACACCATTACCAATCTTCCGTTGGTCGTCTTAGTCAATGAAGGCTCCGCGAGTGCTTCTGAAATCGTCAGCGGTGCGCTCCAAGATCTCAAACGTGCCGTTATCGTCGGAGAGAAAACCTTCGGTAAAGGTTCCGTGCAAGTCGTTATGCCGATCACCGAAACCGAAGGGATCAAACTCACCGTCGCCCGATATTACCTCCCAAGCGGAAGAACGATCCAAGCCGTCGGAGTCACTCCTGATATCGAAGTAATCTCCGGAGAGATCAAAAATCACAATAAAACATTTAACATCAAAGAGGCTGACCTCAAAGAACATCTCACCTCCGCACTCGAAAAAGAGAACGGCGGAATGGTCGATGTAACCGAAGTCAACGCGACCAATAAAACCGTTATCACCCCTGAGCAGATGAATAAAGATATTCAACTCAAAGAGGGTGTCGACATTATCAAAGCTCTAATCATAGTCAAAGGAAAGTAACCATGGAAAAACGCGATCTCATCTACGAAGGAAAGGCTAAACGCCTCTTTAGTACCGACGATGCCAACCTAGTCATTGCGGAGTTTAAAGATGATCTGACCGCATTCAACGGCGCGAAAAAAGACAATGAATCGGGCAAAGGTGCACTCAATAACAAGATCTCTACCGAATTGTTTAAAATGCTCGCTTCTCGCGGAGTCGAATCCCATTTCGTCGAAATGCTCGATGATACCAATATGCTCTGCAAAAAAGTGGATATTATCCTCATCGAAGTGATCGTCCGCAATATCGCGACAGGAAGTCTCTCTAAAAATCTCGGTATCGCCGATGGAACCGTCCTGCCGTTTACACTGGTCGAGTTCGACTACAAAAACGATGCTCTCGGCGATCCGAAGCTCAACGATCAGCACTGCTTGATCCTTAACCTTGTCAAAAACGAAGCAGAACTCGATCAACTCCGTGCAATGGCACGCGAAGTAAACTCTATTTTACGTCCTTACTTCCACGAAAAAGGGCTTAATTTGGTTGATTTCAAACTTGAATTCGGTCGTGATTCTGAGGGCAAAATCATCCTTGCGGATGAAATCAGTCCTGACAACTGCCGTTTTTGGGATTTGGCTACGGGTGAAAAAATGGATAAAGACCGTTTTCGTCAGGGTCTCGGCGGACTTAAAGTCGCTTATGAAGAAGTATTAAACAGAATATTGGGGTAATGAAATGGTAGCAATTGTAAACGTATTTTTGAAAAACGGAGTTTTAGACTCTCAGGGAAAAGCAGTACAGCACGCTCTATCAGGGCACGGTTTTGAAAGTGTCAAAGATGTTCGTGTAGGAAAACAGATCATTATTGAGATGAATGAGAGCGATGCCGCAACCGCTAAAGAGAAAGTAGCTCACATGTGTGAAGAACTGTTGGCCAACACGGTTATCGAAGATTATGAGATCGAGATTCAAGCATGAAAGTAGGGATTGTTCAGTTCCCAGGAACAAACTGTGAATACGATACTCAACATGCGTTTGCCGCATTAGGGTGTGAAACACAAATTCTTTGGCATAAAGAAGATACTATCCCTGAAAACACCGATCTAGTCGTTGTTGCCGGCGGATTCAGCTACGGAGATTATCTCCGCAGCGGTGCTATCGCCAAAATGTCTCCGATCATGAAAGCACTCAAAGTGTATGCCGATAACGGCGGAAAAGTACTCGGGATCTGTAACGGGTTTCAAGTTCTTACCGAAACCGGTCTCCTTCCGGGTGCCTTAAAACGGAACGAAGGGCTTCACTTTATTTCACGCCACCACCATCTCAAAGTCGTGAATAATGAGAATGATTTTTTACGTCATTGCCGTGTAGATCAAGTGGTCAATATCCCTATTGCTCACCATGACGGCAATTTTTATATTGATGAAGAAGGGCTCAAAGAGCTGTATGCCAACAATCAAGTTCTTCTAAAATACACCGATGCTTCCGGTAAAATCGATAATCCGAACGGTTCAGTGGACAGTATCGCGGGTATTTGTAACGAGGGAAAAAATGTTTTCGGTCTCATGCCGCATCCTGAGCGTGCGATGGAAGCTTTGCTCGGTTCTGATGATGGAAAAGCGATGTTAGAGGGGTTCATAAGCGCTTGAAAGCTTTAGCTCTTTTTCTTTGTCTTATAGGACAAATACTTCTTGCTGAGCCCTCAGTTCTCACCGAGCCGCAACCCTCAGCGGAAGCTCCTGCTTCGGATCAAAATCCTTCAGGCGAAATCAATTCCCTCTTTTCGGGCGTTTCATCTGCAACAGGGTTATCGCTTCAATTTACCAACCTCCCTGCACGTCCGTATGTCGGTGAAATTATTGCCGTCAATGTCAAACTCACACCGGTAGATATAGCATCAGGCAATATCGAATACACCCTTCAAAATGAAGAGGGTATCCGTATATTCAGCGATACCCCTCGCCGAAGTGTCAAAGAAGACGGTGTCTATGATACATTCTATTTTCTTGTTCAGTCTCAATCCATCCGACTCCCGGATATTACCGCAACACTTACCTCCACGGGTGCGGCGTCAGAGCCTTTAATCGGTAGTTCTCTAAGCGCAACGACTCTAAGCCCTCCGAGCGGGTATGCCAATGTGTTAGCCGATAAATTTGAAGTGATCACCTATAAAACGACTCCGTATAACAACGAGAGCAATGTCGTCATTTTTACCGTCAAAGCGTCCCGTTGTAACATCAGTGATTTCTCAATACCGAATGCTATAAAACAAGGGTTTGAGTCTAAGCTTCCCAATGTCGGCGAATCTCAAATGACCTATTATGCGATCATTCCCAACACTGAAAAAAATCTCAATTTCTCTTATTTCAACCTCCAAAAACAGCGTTATGAAGCACTCAATATCCCTATCGTAGTCGATGATGATACGGTATCGACAAGCCAAAACGATCTCTCTCCGACCGATGCACGTCATACGGAGCTCAAAATCGGTGCGTCAGGAGTCTTTGTTATCATCCTTTTCGGAATGTTTTATTGGAGACGAAATAAATGGTATCTCTATGTTTCCGCATTGCCGATGTTTTACATCGTCTACGCACTCCTTCCGAACCAGAATGTTTGTGTAAAAAAAGATGCACCTGTCTATTTGCTTCCGATTAAAAACGGAACCATTTTTGAAATGACCCTCCAAGAAGAGCATTTGGAAGCCGAAAAAGAGGTGGGTGAATTTATCAAAATTCATCTTAGCGATGATAAAGTAGGATGGGTAAACAAACGTGATCTTTGCTCGAATTAAGTGGCTCTACGCCATAATCGTCATCTTCAGCGGGATGACGTTGATGATTGCGACATTTTATCTTCTCCCCAAGCCCTATGCCGTCAAATTTTCGGCATGGTTTATCCGCCTTCTCGTTTTTATCCCTGTTAACGTGAAAGGCTCCCCTGATCCTGACGCTCAGATGTTTCTGATCAACCATCAAAGCGATATTGATATCGGCGTTATGGAGACCATTACCGACAGAGATTTGGCATGGGTCGCTAAAAAAGAGCTGTTTAAAGTCCCTTTTTTCGGTCTGGTCGTCCGTTTGCCCAAAGATATTGCGCTGGAACGCGAAAGTAAAACATCCCTTGTTAAACTCATCAAAGATTGCAAAGACCGCCTCGATCACGGTCGTGTCATCACTATTTTCCCCGAGGGGACTCGTACCGAGAGCGGTAACATGAAACCGTTTAAAGCGGGGGCAAAAATGGTTGCCGACAAATTCTCTCTCAAAGTACAGCCCGTTGTTTTGATCGCTACCGCACAGCACTTTAGCAACAAACGTAAAATTTTCCGCGGTGGAACCATTACCGCCGTTTATCTCGATGCTTTTCTGGCCGATAAAAGCAATCCCGAATGGCTCAATGATACCCGCGATAAAATGCAACACGTCTACGATGCTGAGCTAGCATCTCTGTCTAAATATCACTAACGTAACGTCACAATCTCATCGGCACACCACTGTGCCAAATCGCCATCATGGGTGATGAGTAAAACACCCATCCCGTCGATATGCTTTACGATCAACTTCATAATATCGAGTTGATTGAGATTGTCGAGTGCTGATGTCGGCTCATCCAGAAGAAGTAGTTTCGGCTTCATCAACAGTGCCCGTAAAATAGAGCACCGCTGTAACTGTCCGCCTGAGAGTTTATGGGGCAATGCATCCAAATAATCCTCTTCCAATCCCATCTGCTCCATTAAGCTCTCATACCCCTCCATCGATGTCACATCCATGATCTGTTCTCGTACCGTATAGGTAGGGTGAAATGAGCTGTAAGGGTCTTGAAACACTTGGGAGAAGGATGAAGATTTGATAGTCCCTGCGTGAGCTTTACGGTGTCCTAAAATGAGTTCAAATAGGGTCGATTTACCGACACCGCTGGGACCGACGATCGCTTTGATCTCCCCTTCGTTGAGGGAGAGGGAAAAATCATTGAATAATACTATATCTTTTGTATATCCAAAAGATATATTTTGTATATCTAAAACGGTGGTCAACGGATTTGACCTTTACCGTACACTTTATATTTATAGGTCGTCAATCCCTCAACTCCCATCGGACCGCGAGCATGAAGTTTATTGGTACTGATCCCTACCTCGGCTCCGAATCCGAAAGCTCCTCCGTCGGTAAAACGGGTCGAAGCGTTTACATAAACTGCCGCCGCATCAATAGCGTTCATAAAACGCTCCGCCGCCGTAATATTTTCGGTGATGATAGATTCGGAGTGACCCGAACCAAAACGGACGATATGGCTGATCGCCCCATCCACACCATCTACTACTTTGATATTCAGAATATTGGCGAGGTATTCGGTATCAAAATCTTCCTCACTGGCTGACGAAACCAAAATCACTTCTCGTGTTTGTTCACACCCTTTGAGCTGAGTATGAGCACGATCAAATACCTCTTTAAAGAGTGGCAATACCTCTGTCGCAATCGTACTATCTACTAAGAGTGTCTCGATTGAATTACACGCGGAAGGACGTTGAACTTTTGCATTGACCGCTATTTTTAGTGCATCCTCTATATTTGCATCTTTATCAATATAGAGGTGGCATTGCCCTTTATCGTGTTTGACGACAGGGACACTCGCATTTTGGCTCACAAATCGGATCAACGCCTCTCCGCCGCGCGGAACGATCAAATCGACGTATTTGTCCATCTTGATCAGTTTCGCTACCCCTTCGCGTGAGGAATCAGGAAGTAGCGCAATAAGTTCACGGGGAAGATTGTTACGGATCAGTACCTGCTGTAATACATCGGCAATGATCTTGTTGGAATGCTCCGCCTCTTTTCCCCCTTTGAGGACACAGCCGTTGGAACTTTTGAAACACAGTGCCGCCGTATCGGATGTGACGTTCGGGCGAGATTCATAGATGATCCCGACCACCCCGATAGGGATACTCACTTTCTCGATTTTAAGCCCTGCCTCGGTGATCCACCCCTCAATCACACGACCGATCGGATCTTTGAGCGCGGCAATCTCTTCGATCGCGACTGCCATCGCTTCGAGGCGCTTCTCATCGAGCATCAAGCGGTCTTTGAGCGACGAGGAGAGATCCTCTTCATCAGCTTTTTTCATATCGATCGCATTAGCTTCGATGATGTTCATCGTGTTGGAACGAAGCGCTTCGGCCATCTCACGCAATATTCGGTTACGTTCACTTCCGCTGAGTATTGCCAACGTGCGGCTTGCGGATTTTGCTTTTTCTAAAAAGTGTTCCATAGTGATTCCCTTTTTTCTTAGGGATATTATAACAAATGCGGTTTAATTAACACTCACATCAAAGATACGCTTTGATCTCCTGCGTCAATCTCTCTAGCTGAACTTTATATCGGTCATATAGACTAAAGTAACTCTTCTCATGGGTATCACTGAGTGCGAGTTTTAGATGCGAAGCAATGTCGCCAAGAGAATGTGCACCGATATTTGCCGTTACACCGACAATATCAAGCAATAAAGCATCAGCGCCGTGCATATCGTGCGCTCGTAAAAGTTCTCCCAATCTATCCGCCGAATCGCCATAGTCACTCACAAACTCAGCTAAAATCTCGCGGTAGAAGTTCTCATCTCCTCCGCATATTTCAACACCTTCATCGGCATCCAAAATATTCGTTACAGCTGTTTCTGCTTGGGTTTCTTGAGTAGAATAGGCATAGAAAATTTTATAGAGTGACTCCATTCTCAGAGGCTTTTCGAGCTGTTCCGCCATCCCTGCACTCTTCATTTTTTGGATGTCATCGGCTCCGACATCTCCGCTAAGGGCTACGACCAAGATGTGATCATAGAGCGGATTTGCACGAATGATACGCGTCGCCTCAAACCCATCGACTCTCGGCATATGGGCGTCCATTAATATCATCAAAAAGTTTGTCTCTTTTTCAAGTATATCCAAAGCTTCCTGACCATCGTTCGCCAAAATCACATCAATACCGCTTCCGGCTAAAAGACCCACGATCACTTTTTGGTTGATCGGGTTATCTTCCGCTACCAAAATTCTCTCTCCGGCAAATTCAGAAAAACTTTGTTTTGTGATTTTTCCAAACTCAGGAACAGCCCGTTTCGGTATTGTGTAATCACTTTTACGTCTATTCGTCACGTCTTGGAGGGGCTCTTCGTCAACTGGCGATTTTGGCTCTTCTTTTTTCTCTGGGACTACGTTTATCTTCTCTTGGGTAGCAACTTTGGGTATATCATTTTTTTCGGGTGTAGTGCTCTGAGGTTCTGGAGCTGGACTTCTTTTGAAAATAAAGTAAACAACTATAATGGCTAGCACGATGCCTACAGTAACTACTATCACTTGTAAAAATTCATTAGACATTAGATACTCTTTTTTTCTTTAAATGATACAACATTTTACTTATAAAAAATAGTTTTATTAGTAAGACGATAACTATGAAGAAAAAGAAGTGAATTAAGAGGGAAAGTTGTATCCCCGCTTTCGCGGGAATAATGGGGGAGATTACTCGATTTCAGCGTCGATGACGTCGTCATCTTTTTTCGCGTTTGATGAAGCGGCTTCACCGCCTTCGTTTTGTTTGTACATTTGCTCTGCCATTTTGTGGCTCGCGTCTGCCAATTTTTTGGTAGCTGCTTCGATCTCTTCTTTGCTAGCATCTTGATTTTTCAAGACCGCTTTGAGTTCTTCAAGAGCCGATTCGATTGCCGCTTTTTCGCTAGCATCGATTTTGTCTTCCATCTCTTTGAGAGATTTTTCGGTTTGACTTGCCAACGCATCGGCTTGGTTGCGGAGATCCACTACCTCTTTGCGTTTCGCATCTTCGGCTTTGTGGTTTTCCGCGTCTTGTACCATTTTGTTGATCTCTTCTTCGCTTAATCCTGAGCTTCCAGAGATTGTGATCGATTGAGATTTACCTGTCCCTTTGTCTGTCGAGCTAACGGTTAGGATACCGTTGGCATCGATGTCGAACGTTACCTCAATTTGAGGTACACCGCGCGGTGCCGCAGGGATACCCGTAAGCTCGAACAATCCGAGAGATTTGTTATCACGGGCAAACTCGCGCTCACCTTGAACAACCGAGATAGAAACCGCAGGTTGGTTATCTTCCGCAGTCGAGAACACTTGCGATTTTTTAACCGGAATAGTGGTCCCTTTTTCGATGATTTTAGTCGCGATTCCGCCGAGAGTTTCGATCCCGAGTGAAAGAGGTGTAACGTCAAGAAGAAGAACGTCTTTAACGTCTCC
>NZ_DASUIQ010000012.1:0-22068 GCF_036279695.1 Sulfuricurvum sp. | reverse complement strand
ATGTCTAAAAGACAATTAGCAATGGTAATGGACCTGAACAAATGTATCGGGTGCCAAACATGTACCGTAGCATGTAAAACACAATGGACGAACCGTAACGGTCGTGAATATATGTATTGGAATAACGTTGAGACCTATCCGGGTACCGGTTATCCAAAAAACTGGATGGAGCTTGGCGGCGGATTTGACGCGGCAGGCGACCTTCAGCCGGGTGTAATCCCTAACCTCGAAGCTGATTACGGGGTACCTTGGGATTACAACTATGAATCATTGATGGGGGGACAAGCGGATAGTAATACATTCCATCCGCATATTTCTCCGACATGGGGACCGAACTGGGATGAAGACCAAGGTGCGGGTGCATTCCCTCAAGACAACTATTTCTTCTATTTGCCGCGTATTTGTAACCACTGTACAAATCCGGGATGTTTGAGTGCATGTCCTCGTGACGCGATCTTCAAGCGTGAAGAAGACGGTGTTGTATTGGTTGATTTGGATCGTTGTCAAGGGTACCGCTATTGTATCGCGGGATGTCCGTACAAAAAAATCTATTTCAATCCGAAAATCTCTAAATCAGAGAAATGTATCCTTTGTTTCCCACGTATCGAGCAAGGTCTTCCGCCGGCGTGTGCGCAACAATGTGTCGGTCGTATCCGTTTCGTAGGATTCTTGGATGACGAAGAGTCCCAAGTACACAAATTGGTACACAAATACAAAGTAGCTCTTGGTCTACGTTCTGATTATGGAACACAACCGAATGTATACTATATCCCACCGACCGAATCTCCGGCGAAATTTGACGCTGAAGGTAAAATCATCGAGGGATCAACTCGTCTTCCGGTAGAAGAACTTGAAAAATTGTTTGGTCCAGCCGTACACGATGCGATCAAAACGCTTAAAGCGGAGATGAAAAAACGTAAAGAGACGGGTGTGAGTGAATTGATGGATCTATTGATCGCTTACCAACACTCTGATATGTTCCGTCTTGATAATAACTACTACCAACAAGTGGCAAAGGATAACAAACGTAATCCATTGGCTCCGGTTGATACGCGCTACATTGCCGGTAAGTTTACAAAAGCTGGAGGACACCACTAATGAAAAAGCTATTAACCACTATTCTTTCATTGGGTGTAGCGGCTTCTGCCGCTTTGGCCGCAGATTCAATCACAGCGGTAAAAGTAAGTGATGTTAACGACGCTTCCGCATGGGCTAAAGCGAAATACTCTAGCGTAACCCTCTATCCGCAATCTGCCATTCACATGAATGACAAAAATGCGAATGCCGCAAATGAAGGTAATAAAGCTAAAAAAGCAGACGTTGCCGCATTGTATGATGGTAAAAATATCGCGTTGATGGTGAAATGGGCCGATAGTACTAAAAATGTACAAGGGGCACATTCAACGGATACGTACAGTGACGGGTTTGCCCTTCAGTTTGCGGGAATGTCGAAAAAAGCGGGAGCACTTCCGTATATCGGGATGGGTTCAGACGGACGTCCGGTTGTAGTCCATTTGCAAAAAGCGACTTCAAGTGTGTATGAACCAAACGGAAACAAAGATGTTTCAACTCAGATTAATCGTCAACAAACAGGCGTATTCGGTCAAGAGTTGAAAGATTACGATGCAAAAGTTGCTTCATTGGCTAAAACCGATTATGAACGTGTTTTTGTCGGTGAGGGATTTCGTTCGTTAACTGAAATCAAAGACGGTTCCGCTCAATCAAATGCTTCTATGACGCATGCGAACAACACTTGGACGGCTACCCTTGTTCGTCCGTTGAGCGATTCTTATATGAAAAGCACTGGGACGGTTCCTGTCGCGATTGCGGTATGGGATGGTTCTAAACTCGGACGCAACGGCTTGAAAAATCTCTCTTCATGGGTCTCTGTCAATCTCGATGGGATGAAGCCGGATGCGAAGATTGTAGCGGAAACCACAGAAGAATCAAAAGGTAATGCGGCAAAAGGTAAAGAAGCGGTAGGTGCCAACGGATGTGTGGGGTGTCACCAAATCGAAGCAACCGATGCTCCAAACTTGATGGGACCGTCATTGACAAATGTCGGAGGATATTCAACAGCGGCGTACCTTCGTGAATCAATCTTAAAACCGTCTGCGGTTATCGTACCAGGTTACAATCGTAATGCGCACTCGAATACACCGTGGTACAATATTGAAAAAGGGAAACGTGTTTCAGCGATGACCGACTTTAGTTTTTTAGACAAACAGACGGTTGAGGACATCGTAGCGTATCTCAAAACGATCAAAGCGGAGGTAGAATAATGAAAAAAGTTGCATTGATTTGTGCCGCATTGGTTCTCAGTGTATTCGCAAATGAAGGTCAAGAGTTCGAGGGGTTGTTAACAACTCCAGCCTGTGCCGCTCAAGGTGCATTTAACGACTGTTATTTGGAAAACTATACGTGTGGATCGGATGGCTGTTTCAAAAACATTCAAGCGGGAGAGACAACTCACCCGAAATTGGCACTATTCCAACACGGTACCGGAAAAGTGTATGAAATTGATACCACAAAACTCAAAGTTTCTGAGTTGGGTGAGGGGATGAATAAGAACGGTGTTGTTATCGTCGGTGTTCTCGATGAGAAAACCAATACGATTGCGGCTACTGAGTTTAAAGCACCTCCTCCACCGAAAAAATCATTTTTCAAAGGTTGCTTATAAGCAACCTATTTGAACGTGGCAGGAGCAATACCCTAAAGGGCACGTGAGCCCCTACCACTACGCTTGCCGCTATGGCACTAAAGCTTGCCCCTTTTGGGGCAGATTTTTTGATTAGTTTTACCCGTTAGGCTATTTCAAAGTCCTCGTATGACACAATCCCGTAACTTTTTTAGGAACTACCGATGAATAATGAATACCGACTTTATATTTATGCTTTTTTGTCCCGTGTGATGAGTAATATCCCTGACCGTCGCTTTATCCATGATCTCAAAAACAATGAGTCACTCTTGGAGATTATAGGTGAAGAGACACGCGAATG
Source organism: Sulfuricurvum sp. (assembly GCF_036279695.1). GTDB lineage: Bacteria > Campylobacterota > Campylobacteria > Campylobacterales > Sulfurimonadaceae > Sulfuricurvum. The sequence goes on along the minus strand of NZ_DASUIQ010000012.1, from coordinate 19,069 downwards.
GGTAAAGAATACGGACGAAGAGGCATTGCATGAAGCGATGAATATCGATTACTCCTCTATGTATATCCTCAATACTCAGCCGGTCGAATCATTTGTTCTAGATGCTAAAAATGAGACGCTTGTAGGGTTGCAAAATCCGGTTATGGCATTTTATTTTACACACGGCTTTGAGGTCAATATGGATCAAACCGATATTATGGCACCGGATCATTTGGGGATAGAGTTTGCCTTTATGCAAATGTTGATTTACCGTAATGAGTTAGAACCGCAACGAGAGTTTTTAGATCAGCATCTTTTTGTCTGGGTTGTCCCGTATATGATGGGGATGAAAAGCATGGCCGGTACACCGTTCTATCGGGATATGTGTGATTTTATCGTGGAATTTTTGGCCAGTGATTATGAGTACTTGAGTGCAGGAAAAATCAATGGGTAATATGAACTTTATCCAAAAGTCCAATCTTTTTAGCTTTACAGCAACACGTTGTCTTCGAAACGAGTATTACCACAACGACTGTCGTATCTGTATCGAGCTATGTCCTAAAGGGGCTTTTCATATCGTACGAAACAAGTTGACGTTGTTTGAGAACGAATGCGTCGGGTGTGCCGGATGTATCGGGAGCTGCCCAACCGAAGCGCTAGAAATAGAGAGTTTTGATCCTAACGGCTATGCCGCATCGTTCATGCACCAAAAAGACTCGACCCTTTCGTGCAAAGTTTCCACGCCGTGTTTGGGAGTCTTTGATGTGGAACACTATGCCGTTATGGCACTGCGCGGTGAACGAAGTGTGACGTGCGATTTGAGCCACTGCGAAAGCTGTGTCTTGAATGAAAACGGAAATTTGAAAAGCTTGATCTGCTCCAAAATCGACACAACGAATTCGTTTTTGGAGACGCTTGAAGTGGCGTATCGAATAGAGCGCATTGACGCAAAAGAGGAACAGACCGAGCGACGTGCCCTTTTCCGAAAAGGATTTGAAAAGGTCAAAGAGACATTGGTCAATGAATCGGTGGCTCATATCTCTATGACCGCAGCACATCATAAGCTTCCCGATCAAAAAATGCCGCTGAAGAGGGTATTGCTCAAAAATTCGCTCAAAGAGATTGTCGGGAATGTGCAGACGACATCGTTTGAGGAGAAAAGCCCGCTGTTTTTCAACAAACAAATCGATTTTCAAGCGTGTACCAACTGCGGCGATTGTACCCAGTTTTGTCCAACCGATGCCCTCTTTCCTACTTCCGATAAGCAGGGTATCTATTTTTCACAGAGCAAATGTATCGGATGCGGTATATGTGAAGTGATTTGTAAACCTAAAGCGATCAGTGCAAAAGAGGGGTTTGACCTCATCAGTGTTGCGTTTGAGCGTGCCGAAGAACTGGTGCATTATGAGATGGTGACGTGTCATGAGTGCCGATGCCCCTTCCCGTATAAAGGAGGGGAACCGATCTGTGATCGATGTGAGAGCTATACGAAAGAATTTAGTAATATGTTTACGATGGCGAAGGATTTATAGATTGTTTGTCATTCCCGCGTAGGCGGGAATTTACTTTTTATCTTTCTCCATCGCCTCTTTGGCTCCTTTGATCGCACCTTGCATCGTCGATTTAGCGACGCTCCATGCACGGGTACCCATCGCTTTGGCTTCTTGTGCCGATTTGGATTTGAGCAATTTATTACCCCTCTCCGTTACCCCTTTTTTGATTTTTGCAAGACGGGTTCGGAGTAGTTCGACGGTCTCTTTGGAGAGGTGTTTGAGCTCATCGGAACCGGAAGAGAGCTCATGATTGATCGATTCAAGCTGAGCGACCAAGACGGGATCATTGTTCGCGTGCAACCCGTGTATGATCTGGGTATAGAGGGTATCGACATTATCGAGTTCCACTTCGATCGTTTTGTATTCATCACGATAGAGTGCTTTGACCTCTTCGGGAACATAGAGGAGATATTGATGAAACTTTTCGATAGAGCGCAGTAGCGCATTGTTAATACCGTGCAAAGTCCCGCGCAAGATTGTTTCGGCTTGATTCGGAGACGCTTCGGCAATATTGAGGGCATTTTGGAGGATACTCGCAAGAATACGACGGATACGAACCGCGTTGAGGACATTGGCATTAAGTGCCGTGAATGTGATCTCTTTGATGATCTCTTTGAGGGTATCTTCGGCATCGCTCCCTTTTTCCAACGTGGTGATAATCGCACTCTCGGTAATCTCTTCGAGAATTTCCAAAAGATCAATCGATTGGAGTTTCACTTGATGAAGTTTCTCTAGTGTTTCATCATTGTCGGAGAGTTGTTTTTCCAGTGCATTGTAGAGGTTATATTTGAGATGCTGCAACTCTTCGCTTTTGCGGGTGATTTGCCGCTCAATACGCTCTTTTTGGGCGATGAGGTCTTCTAGTTCACCATAAAGAGCGTGCCCCTCTTCTTCGATCATCGCTCCGGTAAAAATACGGAGCTCTTGAAGAGAGAGTGCATGGGGAGATGTCGCCCATTCGCTCGCTAAAGTATCGATCATTTCGGATACTTTGGTGTCGATTTCAGCGGTTGTAAGAGAGTGATAGCGATTTTTAATGTCCCGTTTGAAGGTTTCGAGATTCATAGCGATTTCCTTTATAATACCATTTTGATGTGGGGATGGGATTTGAGCGTTTCGTAAAAATAGGTTCGTTCGTCTTCATTATGAACCAATAACTCTAAGTTCATGCTGATGTATTTGCCTCCACGGCTCGTATTGGAAGGATTGAGAGCATAAGAGCGTTCACCGATGATCTCCATCGCCGCTATTTCGATCCCTGCGCGCTCATACGCTACGACTTTGTAACACCATGTGCATGGGTATTCCAACTCAAGCTTTTGGGTTGTTTCGTTGATAATCACCACTTTTACCTCCTGATTTGGTTTCGAGTTGAATAGGACCGATCACCATGCTTTTGTCGATCGCTTTGAGCATATCGTAGATGGTCAGCAGTCCGATGCTTGTCCCCGTAAGGGCTTCCATCTCTACCCCCGTTTGTCCGCTGAGTTTGGCGGTCACGATGAGACGAAATCCCGGAAGGTCGGGGAGCTCTTCGATGTCACAATGGACGCCGCTAAGGTTGAGCGGATGGCACATCGGGATGAGATCGGAAGTCTTTTTCGTCCCCATAATCGCCGCAATAACAGCGGTTTGAAGGACGGGACCTTTTTTGGCGGTTTGCGTAATGACCGCATCGAATGCCGAGCGGCTCATCGTAATGAGTCCGCTTGCAACGGCAACGCGCGAGGTGGTATTTTTATCCGAGACATCGACCATTTTCGGACGGTCGCGCTCATCAAGGTGGGTTAAATTCATACTAAACTCTTCATGATTCTTTTCATTATTATAGCTTAGAGTTGTTAATCGAGTATTGATTAAAAAATGACCATAGTATGGAAAAAAATTGGGCTATAGTTTTGCCATGAGACTTTGGGGTCGCCAAAGGGTGAGTAAGTCCAAAGTACTCGTATTGAACATAGAAACAAATCAAACAAAAATATCGAGGGGGAAAAGATGCAAAATTTAGTACGAAGCTACGCCGCAAATGCCCCGTTAATTGAAAAATTTATCATCACTTCTTTGGGAAGAGTCAGTTTAAAAACATTTAACGTACAACTTGCGGAGCGACTTTATAAAACATTTCCGAGTTTAGAACTTATCTATCAATGCGATGAGGGGTTTGTCCAAAACTCTCCTAATATCTATGCCGATCGTGAAGAGGGACATCATGCCGGAGTCGACCGCGCTTATTTGGTCGATGAGAGCGCGCTTCAAAAAGGGTATCACGTCAGTGAACCTTATATCTCTACCGCAACAGGGCATTTGTGTATCACCGTCATTTATGCCGTGCCGGATGGGTATTTGTTTTTGGATTTTCGGGTTCGTAAACTGTTGGAGCGATTCGATCTCATCGAGAAAAACGATCTGTTCAAACGGTTAAATCGTTCCTCCTATGCGATTATCGGAGGGGGGCTTCTCTTTTTCGGGGTATTTGTCGTACTGTACGGATTTTATACCTTTGCAGGGTATTTGCTGGCAACGGAGCCGCTGAACATCGATGCGGTATTTAAACCGATCATTGCGCTGACGCTGGGGCTTGCCGTTTATGATTTGGGGAAAACGATTTTTGAACAAGAGGTATTGCCGAAAACGCAGCATGTGAGTGAGACGTTCAACGCCAAAACGCTTCTCAACTTTTCGGTATCGATCATCATCGCACTGTTGATCGAAGCACTGTTGGTCGTCTTTAAAATCTCGATCCACAACTATAAAGATCTGCCATATGCTTCAGCCTTGATCGCGGCATTGTCATTTTTACTACTGGTTTTTGCCGTCTTTATTTATTTGGTGCGCAAAAGCGAAAAGGAACCGTGTCAAAAGTGTGCGGAAGAGTAAGCTTCATGACCACGTGATACAGGTAATTTCGGCGTTGGAACCGAGCCTCATCGGAGGTCCCCAAAAGCCGATACCGCTGTTGACGTAGATGTGGCGATTCTCTTTGAGCGGATAGAGCCCTTTGAGATAAGGTTGTGCAAGGTCCACTAAATAGTGGAAAGGCCAGACCTGTCCGCCATGGGTATGTCCACTGAGGATCAGTGAGGGGGCAAACCCTTCCAGATACTCTACATACTTTGGTTGATGAGCCAAAAGGAGTGTCGGAGCATCAGCGGGGATGTTTTTAATGGCATGCCCGATATCGGGGAGATAAGTTTGGGTGCGAAAGCCAAAAAGATCGTAAACTCCGACAATGTAGAAATCATCGATTTTAACAGCGCTGTTTTCCAATACATGAATTCCGAGTGTTTTCACATAATCTACCGTTGTCTCCAATGAGTGAAAATATTCATGGTTTCCCACCACATAAAAGGTTCCGTATCGGCTTTTGAGATGACGTAGCTCACTTACCGCATCTTTGATAACATCAATGTGTGCATCGGTAAGATCGCCGGTTATGGTCACGATGTCGGGGTTGAGGTGATTGATCATAGAGACGCTTTTAGCGACAAAATCTTTATCGATTAACCCGCCGATATGCATATCGCTGATTTGGACGATACGGTAGGATTTCCCGCCGAAACGGTTTTGATTGACATCGACAAATTCTACGGTAGGCTCTTTTGAACCTTCAAGGAGACTCGCCGTAAGATACGCACTGCCAAAACCTAAAAATCCAATATCGGTTACACGTTTGAAAAAAATCCGTTTTTCGGGATTAAACGGGAGATTCCGCTGTAAAAGATGGAGTATTTCGTACACTATGATCGCCATAAAGAGGATAAAACCGATACCGATACTCAGAGAGAGGATAAAGTAAATCACTTTAGGGGGGCTGAGGAGATAACGGCTGAGAAGATACCCTATGATTCCCCCCATATTGAGGATCAAGAAGAAGATGAGTGCGGTACGGGTATGCGGTTTTATATGCAAATGGCGAACGATGCGTGTATACCCAAGGTAGTGAACCATCGAAAAAAAGAGGGTTATAACGAGCGGGAAGAGGGAACTCATCGGTTTAGTGCATTGAAACGCACTATCGCTTCTTGATATTCGTGTGGATGGTTGAGATTCGCAAAGGGCTCTTCCTCGTTAAATTCGACATAACGGGTAGCGTGTGAGGCGAGGAGTTTTCCCAGACGGTGATCCCCCTCGCGCATCATCCGCTCAAACTCTTCCGATAACGAACGATGATAAATCCCGCAGAGGGGGTGTGACCCGTTTGCCGTACGGGCGATAACGGCATCTAACTCTTCGTTATCGACATCCAGCAGGGCTTTAAAAACAGTCTCATCCACAAACGGGGTATCGACGCTCAGCACCATGATCCGCTCACTTTTCAATGCTCTAAATGCACTCACAAATCCCGCGCTCGGAGCATAATCGACCTCTTCGGGATCGAGGATAAAGGGGGCTTTAAAATCAAATTTATCGGCGGTTTTGGTAGAGATGGCGACATACTCGAAGAGCTGGGTGAGGCGGTCGTATTGAAACTCGGCAAGGGTCGAGAACCCTCCGAACGCTAGGAGTGATTTATCCTCTCCCATCCGAGAGCTTTTCCCGCCGGCAAAGAGGATGCAGGGGATAGGGAACATTATTTGGTGATGGCGGTAGCGAGGATTTTATCCATCGCTGGGGTTGCACCGCTTTGGAGGTATTCCAGTACCAAAGGGGTAAATTTGGAAATCATCGAAGCGTCCATCCCCAAAAAGGAGAATTGTGAGCCTAAATTACCCATTCCGAGCAACCCTGCGGGTGCCGCACCCAAAAGCGTTCCCGCCTGTGGGACTTGTTTGGTTAGAGCGGCAAAATCGGTAGGCTTCATGTTGGTTTTGGCATTGTTGATAATCGCGGCTGTTCCGCCGACTGCTTGAGTCGGGGTGACGCCGAGCGAGGTGGTGAGATTTTTGATGAGGGGGTTTGCAGTCAAAGACTCATCAAGCACCGGTGCGGCACTTTGCGCCGCAGGGGTGAGAGTTTGGACGAGTGAGCCAAAATCAAAAGCATTGGCATTAGACGCCAATAGTAATAAAGCCGCAAGGGTGAGTGAGCGCATAAAGGATTCCTACTAGAAAATTTGAGTAATTATAACCGATAAAGTGTGTTAGAAATGTGTGCGAAGGATAATCTCCAAACGGAGATTATAAAATCGTTGATGGATCGGTGATATAGCCCGTGATTGCCGAAGCGGCCGCCACGGCAGAGTTGGCGATATTTGAATGACCACTTATTCGCTAGGTATTTTGCCAGAATACAGGCTAGAAATTTGCCTGTAAAGATGCAGAATAGGTGCGACCAGGTGCAAGATAACCGATACCATCATAAATATTATCGGTGATATTATTGATGTTTGCTTTTGCACTAAACATCGGTGAAAAACGGTGTGATATACCGACATTATAGATCGTGTATTGTTCGTATTTGGCGGTATTGGTATCGTTAGCATAGCGGTCGCCAACATGCTCCGCTGATGCTAAAAGTACGGTTGAAGGCTGAATATTGTATTTGGCATTTAGGTTCCATTGATATTGCGGTACAGAAGTGAGTTGTTTCTCTTCAAGTGCAGGATTAAACTGATTTTTTGTGATTTTAGAGTCATTATAAGTGTATGAAGCCGAGAGTTCTAGTACGTCTAATGGAGCATAGCGTGCTTCGATTTCAGCCCCTTGAGTTATTACTTCATCAATATTCATTTTGTCAGAGTTTAGAGCATTACGCTGTACGCTGTAGATAAAATTTTTGGCATTGTTATGGTAGAGCGTCGTTTTAAGAAAAGCATTCGTTGAAAAATAGTAATCCATACCAAGCTCATAACCAAGAACGCTTTCAGGACGGAGATTTGGATTACCCCAGTAAGTTATTGTTCCTCGTTTGCTAGAACTATAAAACTCAAAAAGTTCAGGAAGTTTAAATGCTTTACCGACAGATGCACGCATATTGAGGGAAGGGTTTATCTTGTAGAGCATTGATAGTTTTGGAGAAAATTCCGTGCCGTCTCGCTCGGGGTAATCACCTTTAGGCTGCCCTGCAAGTGTATCATTTTGGCTACCATGTGTTTGCCAGTAATCGAATCGCCCAGCCAGATTAACTGTCAAATCATTTAGCTTCATTTGATCTTGAACAAAGAGACCAGCTTTTGAAACATACCCTTTAATATTTTGCTCAGATGTATAACGATCGGTTAAGACATCAATACTGCCATCGACATAATCTACTCCGGCGCTTAAGAGATGATTATCAAAGTAGTTCAAAGTGACTTGGGTATTGATACCAAGTGTTTGATCATCATAAGTACTCTCTGTGTTTACAGCAGTGTAGGTTTGATTGGCGGTATCTGCATACTGTTTTCCTATTCTGCCATACAACATGACAGATGTTTCGATGTGATCACTAAAGTGTTGATAGCGTAATGAACTGAGCCACTGTTGGCGTTCTTGTGGTAAGTAGTTAGGGACATCATATAAACCGGTTGCGAGGTCATCAACGTAAGAAACACTTAAATCAATCAGGTCGTTGTCGGTAGCGTCATAGGTGAGTTTACCGCTAAGATTCGTTTTTTCAGTTCCTATGGCAATAGCTTTGTTTCCTAAAAGCGTTTTGTAGGCATCTGTCCACATGTTATATCCGTCACTTGTGAGCTTGCTTCCCGATAGGGAATAGCCAGTAGTTCCACTACGACCGCGTACAGAACCTGAGAAAGTTTTTGTATTGTTGCTACCGTATTCACCTTTGAGGGTAGTATTAAGCCCCTTTTCGGGTTGTCTGGTGATGATATTAATGACACCTCCCATAGCGTTACTTCCGTATAAACCGGAGCCTACCCCGCGAACGATCTCAACACGTTCGACATCTTGTGTTGCAAGTTGTGACCAGTCTACTTGACCGTCATATTGAGAGTTCATCGGTACGCCATCAATGAGAACAAGAGTACGCCCATTACCGGGCATACCCCGTGTGTAGGTTTGCGCAATACGACTTGGGGCAGAAACATCCATTCTGGCGGCATAAACACCGGGAACACTTGAGAGAAGTTCATCTACGGTTCTGGCATCAGAGAGTTCAATCTGTTCACGGTTAATGACACTAACAGATGCAGGGACTTCCTCAATGGACTGAGCATTTTTACTAGCAGTGATGACAATGTCCGATAAATGAACAGGCTCATCGGCATACAGTGCCACCCCAATCGTACAACACAAAAATGCCATTTTATAGCGACTTTTTTCAACACTTAACATTAGAATTTCCTAAAAAACAAAAATTAATGTATATGTTATATTTTAAGTGTTACAAAAGTGTTAAGTCTTTAGAGGAAAAGGTGTCAGATACTTTTTTGTAGTAGCTTTTCGTAATTGAAGAAGTGCTAAGAGAAACCTCTTAGCTTATGGTTGCGGGATCGGTGATATAGCCCGTGATTGCCGAAGCGGCCGCCACGGCAGAGTTGGCGAGATAGACTTTGGAAGAGCGTGAACCCATACGTCCTACGAAGTTACGGTTGGTTGTTGCAACGGCGACTTCGTTATCTCCCAAAATACCCATATATCCGCCCAAACATGCACCGCAGGTCGGGTTAGAGACAACTCCGCCCGCATCGATGATGATGTCCATATAGCCGAGTTTCGTCGCTTCGCGTGCGATCCGTTGTGTTCCCGGAGTAACGATGAGGCGGACATCCGGATGGACACGTTTACCTTTTAGGATTTCAGCCGCGATTTTAAGATCACTTAAACGACCGTTGGTACAACTACCGATGAATGCTTGATCGACTTTGATCTGGTCGCTTACCGCTTGAGAGAGGCTGTGTCCGTTCGATGGCAAGAACGGATAAGCGATAACCGGTTCGAGATTGGCAACATCGATTTCGAGCACCTGAACGTAGGTCGCATCTTCATCAGAGTAGTGAATTTTCGGCTCACGTGCGAGAGGTTTATCGGCTAGGAACTCCGCCGTGATCTCATCGTAGGCGACGATTCCGCTTTTCGCTCCCGCTTCGATCGCCATGTTACACATACTGAAACGATCATCCATGCTGAGGTAAGGGATCGTGCTTCCGACGAATTCGAGGGTGCGGTAGAGGGCACCGTCAACGCCGATCATGCGGATCACTTCGAGGATGATGTCTTTACCCGTGGTGTATTGTCCCGGTTTTCCGCTGAGGACGACTTTGATCGACTCAGGGACTTTAAACCAGTTCCCCCCTGTGACCATCGCAAATGCCAAATCGGTTGAACCCATCCCCGTAGAGAAGGCTCCGAGTGCTCCGTGGGTACAGGTGTGTGAGTCGGCACCGATAATAACGTCACCCGGAACTACCAACCCTTTTTCTGGGAGCAAAGCGTGTTCGATCCCCATATCTTTTTCATCGAAGAAATGTTTCATCTGATGTTTTTTGGCAAAGTCGCGGCTGATACGCGCTTGGTTTGCGGAGGCTATATCTTTGGCGGGGATGAAGTGATCGAGGACGATCGAGAACCCATCAGGATTGGCGAGGGCAGACGCACCTGAATCCTCGAACGCTTTGATAGAGATCGGCGTAGTGATGTCGTTTCCGATAACCATATCGATGGGGGAACGGACGATTTCACCGGCGTAAACGCTATGTCCGACGTGCTCGGAGAATATTTTTTCTGTAATGGTTTGGCGCATAAGAGTTACCTTTTAAGGGTCTAAATAATGGCGCGATTATATCATAGCAAGGCTTTGAGTTTTGGGGTATATTTGATCTTTGTTAGGGTGTTGATATTGAGTTAACACATGATATATTATTTTGATGTAAGATAGCTCTATTGAAATAAAAGGGGTTGTTATGCGACATTTTTCACCATCATTTAGAGCATGGCATTGGTTGAATGCTATCGCAATGTTTGGATTGTTTATCACGGTTGTCTTACGAGAGAGTGTAATGCACAAGGCTAATATCGGTGCGATTGTTCAAACCAAAATGGCGGAGCTAGGGACTATTATCACTGATGAACAGGCGGTGCTGATCGGAAAAGCAGTCCGTTCTCCGATGTGGGATTGGCATATCTATTTGGGAATTGCGGTTGCTGTGTTATTGGTCGCACGGCTGGCAATGGTTGTGAAAAACGGATTTGGATTTGATGATAATGCCGCAATGCAAAAGGTATATCGCCTCTATAAAGTCGTTTATGTGCTGTTAGCTGTGATGTCGATTAGCGGATTGACGTTGTATCTAAAATTTGCAGGGGGTGCCAAAGAGAGCATCGAGACGCTCCACCAATATATCGGTTGGGGACTTTTTGCTTTTATCGCTGTTCATATCATTGGCGTCGTGTTGGCGGAAAAGAGCGATCAAAGCGGTCTGGTATCACGGATGATCAACGGAAAGTAGGGTACTTAAGATTCGTGGACATCTTTAAATGTCTCTCGGATCGCAATAAATTCATCTAAATGGTCAAAGAATATATCGACAAGTTTCGGATCGAAATGTTCACCTCGCTCCTCTTTAAAGAGGGCAAAAATCTTCTCATCATCCCATGCCCTCTTGTAAACTCGGTCACTGCCGAGGGCATCGAACACATCGGCTAATGCGGTGATACGTCCATAAATATGGATCTCTTCAGCGCTTAAGCCTCGAGGGTAACCGCTACCGTTCCATTTCTCATGATGTTCATACGCGACAATCGCTGCGGCTTGGAGCAGGGTTCTGTTGGAGTGTTTGAGCATATCGTACCCAAGTGCCGCATGGGTATCCATGATACGACGTTCTTCTTCATCAAAACGTCCCGGTTTGTTCAGGACGGCATCGGGGATAGCGACTTTACCGATGTCGTGCATCGGAGAAGCTTGTTTGAGCATTTCCGCTTCTTCCTCCTCCAATCCATAATACAACGCTAAGAGTTTGGAGTATTCGGCAACCCGTTTGACGTGGTTTCCCGTCTCTTTGGAGCGACTCTCCCCGATGGAGCCCATCGTAAAGACGACTTCGCGTTGAGTATCTTCGATCTCACGGTTGAGAGCGGTAATCTCTCCCAACGCATTATCCATCCCGCCGATCATGGTGTTAAAGGCATCTGAGAGCTGACCGATCTCATCATCGCGGGTTACTGATACCTGCTGGGTGTAATCTTGGGTGCGGGTGATGATTTTTGCCGTATTGGAGAGAACGATAACCGGACGGATGAGAGCCGTTGCGACGTAATAGGCTGCGGTAGCGATAAAGAGCGCCCCTATAATGAGCAGAGCGATAAACCACTGTTCGTATTTGTATAGTAATCGATACGCAAACCCTTTTTCTTCTTCCAGTACAATGGTTAAATCGTTATGGTTATCGAGGGGATGAGACACTTTGAGGGACTCTTCGAAAACAGCGGGTCGAAGGGAGATCGTCCCGTCACGATGTTGGACATAATAGTGCCGTTGAGGGGTGTTGGAAAAAAACGGCAGGAAGTTTTCGAGCGGATAGGTAACGACAAGCTTGGCAATCTCTTTTTGGGTGAAGTTGGAGAGGATAGGGACCGCAAACAAAGGTTTGAGCTTTTTGGTTTGTGCGATAGAAGCAAAGTCGCTGGATGCGATAATCTTACCGTTGGGATCGATCACATAAAAATCGCCCCGCATTTTCATGTCGTTTTTCTTTAATATCAACATGGAGCTGATACGTCGGTCTAAATCTTGAGTATAAATATCGTTCATTATCTCTGATTTCGCGATGAATACCATATCATTGTGAAGGGTTTGCAAAAGCTGATCAATGCGTTCGGCACTCAGGCGTACTTGCGTGTTCATCTCCTGTGTGATTGCTTTGTATTGCTCTTGGCGGAAGGAACTCCCCAGTAAAATCATGCTGAGGGCATAGGGGATAAGGCTGACCCCCAAAAATAGGAGAATCGTTTTGAGTTTAAAACTCATAGATCACCTTTAGGGAATTATCGACCATTGAGGAGGGGATATAGCCGATGGCCCCGTCGACATTTTGAACAAACGCTTTGATCGACTCATGGGACGGTTGGGTGATCGGAGGGCTTATCCCTTGGAAATGCTGTTTCACCCAATAGGTATTTAGTCGGTCTCGCCCCATCCCGATAACGGCACTCTCGAAGGCTACTCGGGAAGGCTCTTGCCCTACCAGATTGAGAGGGATGATTTTTTGATCCCCGACACTGCGCCGTTTTTGTAAATAAATATCCCGTATTTGTTCGACGCTGATGAGGGTGAGCGGAACTTTTTTGGAGATAACTATGCTGTACTGGGTTCCGAAAACTGCCGAAACAAGGATAAAAAATAGGGCAATCGCTTTCATCAGAAGAGCACCGATAACGAAAATAGGGCACGATTTTCATCGTGAAGAGAGTGCCATTGGTACTCCCCTTTGAGTGATACGGGATAGAGCGGACGATAGCTGTAGCCTAGAATAGCGATGTTGTCTCGGTAATCGGTGTGATGATCGCTGAAGTACTCGTATCGTCCAATCAGGGCATGTTCGGGAGAAAAATGATACATCGCCTGTGCGTATCCTGAGAGGGCGTAAGCGTCTTGTCCGTCAGCATACTCACTTTTGGCGAGCAGTGTTTCGAGGGTTAACTGCCATTGGGTATCGTCATATTTGGTACCTGCTTGTAAAAACCGTGTCCGTTGATCGATTTTGGTAATATACTCCCCGATGCTAGCACCGCCGCTCCACTCCATCGAAAACTCTTTTTCAAGCGATAATCCGTAAAAATGGTTGTTGCGAATATTGATATACTCTTCATCCAAATCACGGTTGTTTTGTCCGAAGAGGTGATAGCGTAACCCTTCGATGGCGGGGACGTATCCGTTGATGTCGATTCCGGTGAGGAGCCGCGGGAAGAGGAGCGTGCTATAGAGAGGGTTAGAGGAGGTGTCCCGTAAGACGTTGATGGGTTCTTTATTCCAGTATCCTATCGGAGTGATCATTTTTCCGAAACGGATATTAAAATCATCCGACATCCAAACATCGCCGTAGAGTCGTTCGATATGGAACTTTTTACTTCCTCCCTCGGCTCCGTCGGTTAGATTTTTGGAGTAAAAACCGACCGCTTCCGCTTCCGCCAGATAAGAGAACATCGGATTGATGTCACCATACGCCATCACCGCGACATCATCTAGCATCCATGTATCATTATGTTTATTGGATTCAAATACCGTTGAAAAATAGCTACCGACATTGAGATATTCATTGAGTGAAACGCCGTGTCCTAACTCATACTCCTGCGCGTGTGAGAAGGAGAGCAGGACAATCGAAAAGAGCGATAAAAATCTTATAGTCACGTAGAATCCTCTAACGAATTGGATCGGTTTATAGGGTTCAATCGTAGCATAAAAATAAATAAGATTAGCTGTTTAAATTGAATTCTAACGTCAAGTCTATCTCCATCGGCAAGCTATCGATTAAATTTTTTGGAATATCAATTCCTGATGCCGCGTTCACAGCTGCTATTGCGGCATTATGGAAGATTCCATCTCCTCGTTGTACCGATATACCGTTAATTTCTCCATTGGATGAGAGGGTAAAACGAACGCCGACTTCACCTTCCATCCCTCTGCGTCGCGCAGATGTGGGGTAGCGTAAATTGCGTTGGATATTGCTCCTTAGAGAACTAAAAAAAGCCCGTTTTTCAGAGGCTACATCTATTTTTGGTTTAGACGCAGTAACGATAGGTGTCGGGAGAGATTGAACCGTATGTTGGACTACCGGAGGTGTTGAGCTGAGCGGTATCGGTGTTGCTACGGTTTGAACGGCAGAAACTACGGGTTTCATAGGGATAATCGGCTGAGTAACCGTTGGTTTTTGGATCGGCTGCTGAGGTGTAACAACGGGGATCGGTTCCGATATTTTTGGTTGTTTCACCACAGGCTCAGAGTGAGATAATGAGACTATCATCATGTGTTGAAGCGGAATTTTTACCATCGGCGGCGGAGTGCGCATTTGGACTAAAACAAAAAATGCCAATGATCCCATCAGGGTATGAAACATGAGAGAAAATAGAAATGATTTGCGTGCGGTTGTCATCATAGGTGTATCCATCCTGTAAAAATTGCGATACCGACTCCTGCGAGGAGAATCGGTGCGGCGTGTTGGAGAAAATTTCGATAACGGGAGAGGTGCGTTAGGCTCTCTTTGAGTATCCGCGTGAGCACTACGGAAAAAAAGAGGAACCACAAGAGGGTTGCCCCAAGACCGAAAGTTAAGCCATACGCTATCGCCCATGTGAGGGAATCGGCGGCGGCACTGAGGGTCATCATGGTGATAACGGGGGCACAAAGTGACATCGATAACAGCATTCCGGTGATAAATAGGGGGATATACCCACTCGGCGAATGGGGTGATGAGCTACAGCACGAAGCAGAAGCTCTGAGTGAAAACCATAAGCGCCCCGCGAGAATCAAGGTAACGCTTCCGAGTAAATAGCCCATTAATGCCGTATCACTGATGAGTGATTTCATCATACTAGCACCCGCGTAGGCAATGAGCGAGAGGGAGATGTAACCGCTGATACGCCCCAAACTGACGGGGAGCAAGACGCGGAGGCTTTGCTGGCGTGTTGCGCTGTTCGCCAAGAGAATCGGCGACAAGAGCGGCATGCAAGTGAGCATACAGGCGGTTGCCCCATACGAGAGGGCAACAATGAAAAGGGAGAGGAGGGCTAGCGGTTCCACTCTTTAGCCTTTCCACCATTTATCGATTTTGGTCCGTTTTTTGAACCCCTCTTTAGAGGAACTATAGAGGGTGAGAGGACCGTATTTGAAACTCATTACCCCATCATGCGGACAAAACTCGACGCATCGTCCGCAGAGGGTACAATCGCTGTGGGTAATATTGCGGTTTTCGGCTTGGTCTTGGATCTCATAAATATCCATCGGACACGCTTTGACACAGTTTCCGCATGAGGTACAACTGGAAGAGCCGTTTTTAACAAGACGAAGGAGACCGATTTTTTTGAACAAGGTTTGCATCGGCAGAATCGGGCAGATACGGCAAAACGGTTGACGGACAAAGAGGGCAAGTGCGACCATTAAACCAAACAGCAAATCGGCAATCAGCGAGAGGATGAAATATCCGGTATTCGCCTGAGATATATAGATTTGATTCATATCGCCCGTCATCGCCGTTGTCATGATGCGACTCGGGCAGATGGAACAATACGGATTTCCCCACTCGTGTCCCAAAAATCCGATTCCCGTTAGAAGCGGTAAGATGAGAACCAAAAAGAGGAAAATAAACCATTTGATGGGACGAATTTTGTTGATCGTTTCCCGTGAGATCGTCCCTAATTGTGTTAATCCGAGCTTGGAACCGATAAGCCCTATCGTCTCTTGGAAAAATCCGAGAGGACAGAGCCATCCGCAAAACGCTTTGTTAAGGATGAGGATTAAAACCGCGACGGTTCCGATCGTAATCAGTGTCCCCATCAGTGCTTCCATCGCCCCCGCATTTTGGGTAAAGAGGGTAGAAACACGGTGGTCCATCTGATGTTGGAGCGGGATCAATGCACAAAAATCTCCCCCCTTCATGTCGTAAGCACATGATAGGGCAGGGAGATTTTGGGTGAGTTTGTCTCCCGTATAAAAGGTAGTAAAAATCATCGCTCCGTAAACGAAAAAGACGAATGCGGTGAGTTGTACAACACGGCGGAGTGCCGTGAGAGTGAGTAATTTATCCATTTTTAGCCCCTTTTTTAATGCGTCGATAGAACACTAATCCCCCCAAAAAGCCGATAAAGATCACTCCGGCTCCGTAACTTTGGGATTGCCAAAAATCGTTTGGATTAAGCGAATAAGGCATACTCAGAGTGCTTTTATAGAGGTGTTCACCGGAGCGGTATTGCGTTGATAGGAGAAATTCTGAAGGCTTATTTTCACTACGTCCTACTTTGACATTTTTAAAATCATTCGGAAGGGTGATCGAAAAGGCACCTGCATTATCGGTCGTATAGGTTTGCACCGGAGTATCATGCGTCTCTAACGTAACGGCGGTATTAGCGAGCGGTTTGCCTTGAAAATGGAGGAGAAAACGGTACGATTTTGAGGCGGTATAGCGATCATGTTCACGGTGCAGAGGATCGGGAACGATCTCCAAATCGGTTTTAGGCAAAGCGGTCAGTTTCGTCGGAGAGACTTTGCATGGGCGGCCGTGTAGAGAGAGATAGCGGATGGCGCTAAAGCTGCCGTTGGTTTCATTGCCTTCTGCTACCATCGCATAATAGCCTCCCATAGAGGGTTTTGGCAACATAACCGTAGTGCGTTTAAAGGTCAAGTTTTGTTCGGAGAGATCAGGGAGGATGAGGTGTGAAGATGCATTCATCTCCATATTCATAAGAGCAAACATAGCACTCTCGCCCTTGCCGTGACCGCCATGTTTTGAAGCGGTCTTTTTACCGTCATCGCATCCGTGCGGAGCCCAATAGATAGCTCCCTCGCCGTACCCCCAAAGGGTAGCGGCAATGAAAAGCATTAGTGCCGTTTTTTTCATCCTATCTCCTTAAAATTTGATTGAGAGTCCGGCGGTGTAAACACGCCCCGGATTGACCGTTAGAGAGAGATCTTCTTGATTGTAAACTTTGTTGTAGTCTCGGTCATTGCTTGCACGTGCCGTATTGAAATAAAACTTGTCGAATACGTTGTCGATACGGGCAAACATATCAAAGGTAAAGTCCCCCCAATGTTGGGAATGTTTAGCGAGCAGATTGACCACTCCGTATCCCGGCATTTTGAGCTGATTGAGTTCATCGGCATAGTAATTCGATTTAAGTGTCCATTCGGTGCTGAGTACGGTAGATGGGGTGACATTATAATTACCGGTCAGGTTGAGGGTATGATGTGATGTTCGTGGAACCGTATTTCCGGTTAGGTTGTAATGAACTTGGGTGTAGGCATTCGGACCACTCGTAATATATGGGCTTCCCATCCCTAAATAGAAATTGTCATATTGGGTAAAATAAGAGTCTAAATAGGTATAGGCAAGGTCAAAAGAAAAGGTTTTTTTCGAATCGCTTTGAAGAGAAAGCTCCAATCCTTTACTGCGCATTCCGCCGATATTTTCGTATTTTTGCGGATTAGCGGTAGTTGCGGCAGTGTATTGTCCTATCGAGGACATGATATAGTCTTTTCTATCCAGCCAAAAGAGGGTTGCTTCGTAGGTGAAGGTATTTTCTAATGCCGGAAAACTGCCTCGAATTCCTAGATCATAATTGATAGCCTGTTCGGGTTTGAGGTCGGGATTGTTGAGAACTTTTGAATCCAGAGTGATCGATCCGTTAAAGAGTTGATCGATGGACGGGGCGCGAAATCCGGTAGAGCGGCTGAAAAAGAGGGTTGTAGCGTCGTTGAGGGTATGGGATACTCCGAGACGATGTGAATACACGTCAAAATCTTTTTGGAGAGCCAGCGCATTGAGTTGATCGTCATAGTCTAGTCGAATATTATCATAGCGGCCGTTGAGGGTTAGGGTTGTCGCGTCGCTAAGAGGCACTTTGACTTCGAGGTAAGGGGCGTAGACCTCTTCGGTTGTTTCATTGTCTCCCGTAACGGTACCTGCATAGTAGGTTGGAGGTGTAGGACGGGTACGAAAATCGACTAGATAAGAGGTTTTATTATCGTAGATATTATTACGAAGATCGGCACCGATCATGTAGGCGAGGCTTTCTGTGTTGCTTCGATATTCGCTTTTGATCCCACGTTGAACTTGGTGATAATCGTTTAGGGTGGTGTAGGCATCGGGATCAGTTACTACCGTACCGGTGGAAGTGTATTTTTGAGGTGAACTCACAAACTGGGTATCATCTCCGTATTGGTATACGTTTACGAGGAGATTGGAACTGTTTCCGAAATCTTTAGCGTAGGTGAGGAAGAGTTTGAGGAGTTCGACATCGTATTTGCGAGAGTAATCGCGTCCTGCTACACTGGTAGGATCGCTAAGGGCTTGTGCCATCCCCTCTACCGTACCGTGTGAATCTTTTTCCCGTTGAGATGCTTCGAGCCCGAAAGTCAGGTCGCTGGTATCATCGATATAGTATTGAAGTTTTCCGTTTGCGTAGCGTGACAAATAGGCTGAATCTTGCCAGTATCCGTCGCTTTTGCGTTCACTGAGTTGGAGACGACCGTTGAGCGAGTCTTTGGCAAACGAAGTTTCGGCTAAGAGCTTTTTGTATCCAAAACTGCCGAACTCAGAAGAGAGCATCGATTTATTGACTGCCCCTTTTTTGGTAGTGATGATAACAGCTCCGGCAAGGGCATCATCTCCGAAGAGATAGGATGCTCCTCCTTTGATCACTTTGATCGAGGCGATGTTATCGAGATCGATATTGACCGCCCCCGTTCGCTCAAATACGGGAACCCCGTCGATGACGACGGCAACCCCCGGTTTTTCCCCCATATAGCGTTGATTTTCCACGCCGCGAATATGAATTTTTAGAGTGTCACCTGTTTTGATCTCGCTGGTAATACCGGGGATGGCTTGAAGAACTTGTTGAAGATTCTCAATGTGGGCTTCATCGACTTTCTTTCCGTCGATAGCAGAGGTTGAAGAGACTTCGGTACGTGTCGGATGAAACCGATCATCGATAGTTGTAGAGTCGATT